>RGOY01000140.1 GCA_010028225.1 Actinomycetota bacterium | reverse complement strand
TTCACCTTTCCCGTGGATTTTTTTTCCGGCACCGGCGGAGTCTAGTCATCTATCTCATCGAACTGAGATTGTGACAGTAGAGCCTCGCTTTACCTTTGAATCAACTTTTGGATTGATTGCATAGACGCGCTTGATCTCGTTTTTGCCTGAAGGATCGACTTTCACGACGAGACCCAAATCTTCGAGGATTCGCTGCGCTTCATCGGATGGCTTTGATCCAAGGTTTGGAATCTTGATGAATTCGGTCCCTTGAGAGACGACGAGGATGATCTTACTTCCCTTGGGTAAATCTCCACTGGGTTCGGGCAACTGACTGATGACGAAATCAGGAGCCTCAGTCTCTGAATATTTATATTCAACTTCGACATCGAATCCAGCAGCGGTCAGCTCATTGAGCGCCTGCTCACCGCTCTTGCCGATGTAGTTGTTAACTGCCATCGACTCGATTCCTTTACTGACCACGAAATTTACGAGGGAGTCGCGCATAACACGAGCGCTCGCGGCTGGTTCTTGAGCAATGATTTTTCCTGCCTCTACATCCGGGCTAAACCGTGAGGTCACAGCGCCAACACGAAGATTGCTATCTTGAATTAGCGCAGTTGCCTCTTCGGGAGTCAGGCCTGCAATTGTTGGAACGGTGTATCGCTCCTTGCCTTGTGACACATAGAGATAGACAGTGCCACCTTCAGCAACTTTGTCGCCCCCGGCGGGATCACTTCGTATCACCTTGCCGTCAGCGATATCTTCGCTGAATTCCTTCTGGCGTATTTCAATATTGAGGCCGAGAGGCGTAAGGGCATTACTTGCCTGAGTGATGCTCATTCCTGCCACCGATGGAACTTCCACTCGGGTTCCTGGTCCTATCACTATGTACCAGGTTGTCGCGATGAGTGCGATCAAAATCCCTGCTGCAATCACACGGTTTCGCTTAACTCGCTTGGAAAGTTTTCGCTTTGTAGGACGGCTCACTTCTTCTCCGCTCTTCTTATCTTTATCAACGTTCGCATCCATACGATTGACCTTGGACTTCTCTTCACCAGTCGGTGAAGAGGGATCAGGGCTCTCGACTATCTCTTTTTGCGAATGAGCAAAGGTGCTTTGTAGCGGTAGATCAAGCTCAAGACTCATCTGACTCTTCCCAGAGTCCATCCCAGTTGAGTCGCCATCAAGTTCAAGTGCGCGAATCTTGGCAAGAAAGTCTCCGGCATCTACAGGTCTCTCGTCGGGATTAGATGAAGTCGCCAGGTAGATGAGGTCATCAAGAGCCGGTGGAACTCCCGTCATCATCTGCGATAGTCGCGGAATCCGCTCTTTCACATGTTTGAGTGCGACTTGGACGGGGTCTTCGCCGGTAAAAGGCTTCTCACCAGTGAGCGCTTCAAAGAACATGACCGCGCTCGAGTAGACATCACTTCGAGCATCCGCCACGCCTCGTTGAACTTGTTCGGGAGCAAGATAAGAGACGCTGCCAAGAACAACTGAAGACTCTGCAGTCATGGTTTGCCCGATAATCGATCCGCGAGCGAGTCCAAAGTCAGCGATTTTTACGCGACCATCTTTACTAATGAGCACATTCTCTGGCTTGATATCGCGATGAACGATGCCTAGGCGATGAGCAGCAGCAATCGCGCTTAATACCGGTTTGATGATGGGCATAAGTTCGACGAGCGGAAGTTTCCCCCGCTCATTGAGATACTGTCGAAGGGTCGCACCTTCGACTAATTCCATGACAATAAATACCGCAGGCACACCGCCTTGATTCCATCCTTGATCTTGTATGGCAACGATGTTGGGATGAGAGAGCGCAGCTGCAGCTTTTGCCTCTCGAATGAAGCGTTCAACATAGTTCTCATCAGTGGCCAGGTGCGGATGCATGATCTTGACAGCAACGTGGCGATCTAACCTCAAGTCCAGAGCAGAGTAGATAGTCGCCATTCCTCCCGAATCGATGATTCGGAGGAGTTGATAGCGACCATCAATAATCTCGCCGGTCAAGTCAGCCATAACCCGATCTTAGAATCGCAAGCGCTCTGCACTCGGTAGGACTGGGCACATGACAGGAGATTTTCTACCCACCAGGATTAATTGGGGATGAAAGCTTCACCCGAGAAGCGAAGATGAACGGACTGAAAAGTCTCTTCTCTCTCGAAGTGGAGAATTTCACGACCTTGCCACGATCTCATCTGATTCTCAAAGAGAGCGAAGTCTTCAACTTTGTCACGGTCGCGTTCAAGGACGCGGGTCAGTCCGAGATGAGTGGGGATATCAATCCAGACCATAGTCGAGGCGAAGGGACGCATCACTTTTTGGGCTGATCCAACTCCTTCAACAATCAGATGCGAATGGCCACTGATGGTAACTCTCTCGCCTTCGCGATCCTTGAGCCAATCCCATCCTCGATAACTACCTGTCTTCGACTGCGAAATCGGAGTCAAAATTTGATCTCGCAATATCGATGCGACCCGTGGCGTTAGCGCATCGTCCCACCCGCGGTAGAGCTGATCCATATGCACTATCGGAGCATTTCGAAGTGAGAGTGAAAGAGCTTGCGCCATCGTGGTCTTGCCTGCTCCTGCTGGCCCATCGATTGCAAGGATCTTGACTTCACCAACTGGAGGAGGTGTTATGGAGAGATGCTCGATGACTAACGAGCAAGCTCGATCAAAGTCGAGCTGGAGAAGTTTGAGCACGTCGGTACCAACGCGCCATACCAAGTAGCGCGATTGCAGTGAAGATCAAGTAGATAATGGATGTGAAATATCCGCCGCCCAGCCAATACTGAATAGTCAAAGTTATATCTACAACGAACCAGATAGCCCAGTTCTCCCACTTCTCTTTAACCATTGCGAATTGGGCGAAAGCGCTACCTAGAAGTCCTAGCGTGTCGCTCCAGATATATACCGCGCCTATTGATGTGAGAAAGGGCGTGAGTGCAATCCATGCGAGCGCAAAGCAAGCGAGTCCGATAGCGCGAAAACGCCACGGAATTGATTGCGGATCTGCACCTCGAGGTCCCCAACCAAACCATCCCCAGATGCCAAAGGCGATGAAGATGAACTGGGTGGCGACACTTGCGTAATAACCCGCCTGAGCAAACCAAATTCCATAGAGGGCTGAACTAATCACCCACCAAGGCCACATGATTCTCTTTCCTGTTGTGCCTAGGTAAACCGCAACAACGGCGGTGAGCGCTGCCACCATCTCAAGGAGTGTTACTTCGTACTCCCATGCGGTGAAGAGAACGTGATTGATAAATGATTCGAACATTTCAACTCCCTTCCAATCTGCATTACCAGACTGGTACTTCGGTCGACCTGCACGTGAAAACGTGCGGTCCTCTCAGCCAACTTTTGGCTCCCGTTGTGCGAGAGATTAGCATCCTTCCGTGGAAACTTATGGCTATGCCGTGATGCTCTCCTTCACGGTTCTCGCTTCGTTCTGGCTTGAACTTGTCTTCAAGGTGAGAGTCCTTGCTCGATTTCGTCGCGCTTTCGCTGCCATTCTCCCTGTGGCATTGGTCTTTCTTGTCTGGGTCTTCTATGCGGTAGAGCGAGGTCACTGGCGTTATGACATCGACCAAACTTTCGGCATCACAGGTCCACTCGGAATACCGCTTGAGGAGTTCCTTTTCTTCCTGATTGTGCCGATAGCTGCGATTATGACAATCGAGGCAGTGCGACGAGTCAAACG
>RGOY01000139.1 GCA_010028225.1 Actinomycetota bacterium | reverse complement strand
CTACGCAATCGGAAAAGCTCAGCCTGTCGGTCTCTTTGTTGAGACTTTCGGTACGGGTTCGTTACCGGATACCCAGATTAGTGATGCAATCACGAAGGTATTTGACCTAAGGCCTGCAGCTCTTATCGCAGACTTAGATTTGCTTCGCCCGATCTATAGCAAGACTGCTGCCTATGGACATTTCGGTCGTGAATTACCGGAATTCACGTGGGAGAAGACGGATCGAGCATCGGCCCTCGCTGACGCCGTCAAGGGGTAGCCTGTAACGCGGTGAAACCGCTCAAACTTCGAAATCCGCCCGCACCAGGGGTCGCATCGTCGCCACCGCCATCCTGCAATCGGGTTGCTTCGATTTGCGTCAAAGTCCCGGTTCCTCATCTCGAAGGTGAATATAGCTATCTGGTTCCAGAAGGTTTCGACATCGACATCGGATCAATCGTCAGAATTCCCTTCGGTTCACAAGTTACAACTGGATTTGTCACTGAGGTCATCAAGTTAACTGAACAAGAACGCAAAAGCGTGCAGAGTCTCAAAGTGATAGAGAAAGTGGTCAATAAGGAGCGATGGTTTGACTCAACTCTTTTGGAAAGATCACGGAGGATGGCATCACTCTACGGAGGCTCGCTCTATAGCATCTTAAATCTTGCCACCCCAAGAAAAACACCTAATGGCAAATCGCAGTTAAAGGTGTTTGAAGGCATGATTGCAGAAAAGGATCTACATCGACGTTTTATAACCGATACTTTCGGTGCAAACCCTCTTAAAGCTAGGCAAGCTGCTCTAATCCTCACTCCAGGCATGCTCTGGGAACGAATTATCGCTTCGTTGATGTTGAGTGATTCCAGAAGCACATTAGTTCTCATCCCACAAGAATCTCTGATAGAACGCCTCCTTGCCGCGCTCAAAGAGGTGGGTTTATCTGATCTAGCGGTCATCCATTCAGCACGATCGGAGAGTGAGAGATGCCAACTTCATCAACTCTTACTTAAGGGCCGTGTGAAAGTTCTCATTGGGACGCGCAGTGCAGCTCTTGCGCCTTTCCATCCACAACGCGTAATCATTCTTGATGCCGGGGATTCGAATTATCGAGAGCGACGTCACCCATATTTTCGTGTTGATGAACCAGATATGTGGCGAGAGAGTGAACAATTCCTTGCAGTCAATCACGCGCCGACAATGGAAATGTTGGCCTCTGGTCAGAATCCAACTTATTCACGGAAGCGCTTTCTTGCAGCTCGTGACTTTCGATCAAAGAGTTCGGATGAGATGGTGAAAGCGATCGCTTCACTGATACCGGCTAAAGGAAAATTCAATGTCCTTGTAAGCATTAATGATCGCTCATTCGTCTCATCCCTTATCTGTGCTCGATGCAAGAACACACTGCGATGCGAATGCGGTTTTGCCATGCGAATGAAGCAGCGCGACAGCCAGCCAGAGTGCACTCGCTGTACCACTCTGGTGAGTAGTCCTCGATGCAAACATTGCCAAGGAGAGAACTTCTTGTCCTTCAAGGGTGGCGCGGAGAAGTGGGCGCTAACTCTAGGCAAGAGTATTTCGGGATCAAGGGTGATACTTTCCAACGCTGATTCATTTAAAAAGGAATTGGTGCATTCACAATCTGGATCGCTCATCGTGTTGGCAACGCATGGTTGTGAACCGATGATTGTGGATGAATCGGGGAGGCATAAGGGATATCAAGTTGTTTCTCTTATCGGTGGAAACGGGCTCTTTAATTCACCTTCGTTCTCGATTCAAGAAGAGACAAGACTTCGATGGGCAAGAGCAATGGGACTTCTCTCTCCAACCAATGGCGTTGTTCTTGCAGACTTAGATCCAGGACATCCAGAGTTTCGAGCAATGCGAAGTGGGGATTACCTCAAACACCTCAGTGGTTCTCTCAGCGAGCGACGTGATCTCAATTTGCCCCCATATTCGACCATTGCTGAGATTCAGGGTGAAGTTTCAGCCTTGACTCGACTAAGAACCAACTTGGCAGAGGACAAACTTTTCAAAGAAAAGGAGAGCGCAATCTTTCCCGTACAAGATTCCCGACTCTTAGTGAAAGTCTCGCGAAAGCGGCGTTTTGAGCTTTTGCAACTCTTGCAGGGCGTGATCCGAATGAGAAGTTCTAAGCGACTATCACCGATTTCATTCATGATTGATCCGGGCTATCTGTAAGATTCGCAAGTGGCGATTCAACCTATTCGGCATTTTGGTGACCCCGTTCTCACCACTCGAGCATCGGAAGTGACAACTTTCGATAAGGAACTCCGAACACTCGTTGCGGACTTGACTGAGACGATGCTTGACGCACCTGGTGCGGGCCTTGCTGCACCCCAAATTGGCGTTGGTTTACGAGTCTTTACTTGGCATGTAGATGGCGAGTTAGGTCATCTCATCAACCCAACCCTCGATCTCTCTGAGGAGATGCAAGATGGTGAAGAGGGTTGTCTCTCATTTCCAGAAATTCATTTTGACACTCCACGCGCTCTTCGCGCCGTCGCCAAGGGTTTCACCATGCACGGCGAACCGCTGACGGTCGAGGGAAGCGAGTTTCTTGCCAGGGCACTTCAGCACGAGGTTGATCATCTTGATGGTGTGCTATTTATTGATCGTATGACTCCAGAGAATCGCAAAGCGGCGATGAGAGAAATCCGTTCTTCTGAGTGGTTTCAGGAACAAGGTTCACCTGCGATCAAACTCTCACCGCATTCGACCCGTGGATTGGTGATGTGAAGAACCGGTATCGCCAATGAAGATAGCTCTTGCTTCTTCTTCACTCTACGCGCTCGAATCTCTAAAAGCTTTGGAGCAATCGAAACACGAGATTGTTGGTTTCATCTCAATGCCAGACCGACCCCAAGGCAGAAGTGCAAAAGCACAACCAAATCCCTTCCGAAGTTGGCTCTCTTCTGAGAGGGCAGGCGCTCCTTCTTTTGCACCAAGCAGCGACGAAGAACTTCTACAAGCGCTGACACAAATGGCACCAGATCTTGTGGTGACCCTTGCATATGGGCGACTAGTTAAAGAGCAGGCACTTGCAGCGGTGAAACATGGTTGGCTCAATATTCACTTTTCGATTCTTCCAAGGTGGCGAGGGGCAGCGCCAGTCCAGAGATCTCTCCTGGCCGGAGAGAGTGAATCTGGCGTAACGGTTTTCAAATTGGATTCTGGTATGGATACTGGTCCGATTTACTCGCAATCCTCATATAGATATGGCAATGATGAGTGCGCAACCGATGCCTTGGCAGAGATGGCAAAGCTTGGTGCAGTTCAACTCATCGAGGCTATTGGGATGATCAACGAAGGGGTTGATCCGAAGCCACAACAAGGGCAGATGAGTTTGGCGCCAAAAATTGCAAAGTCCGAGCTACGCCTGAAATTAGGTTCGACGTCAGCGCAGGTGATGTGCCAGATCAGGGCTTTTACCAAGCAACCTGGTGTTTGGTTTGTTTTTCAGGGTCAGCGAGTGATTATCACCAAGGCTAAATTTTCGGAGTTTGAGGTCAAAGTAGACCATCTCGTTGGAGGAAAAGATTCATTGTTCCTTGGAACCATCGATGGATCAATCGAAATAGAACGAGTTATTCCTGAAGGAAAACGAGAGATGAGTGGTGGAGAGTTCGCACGGGGGAGAGATCTCACAAAGGCGTGTCCCGTTGAGTGAGATAAATGTAAGGCAAGCAGCATGGGAATTTTCGCGTGATGCTACAAAACATG
>RGOY01000138.1 GCA_010028225.1 Actinomycetota bacterium | reverse complement strand
GCGCTCGTGATGAATCCCCGAATACTTCTCCTCGATGAGCCAACGAGCGCACTCGATCCAGTAGCTGCAGAAGAGGTCCTCGCCATCTTGCAACGAATCGTGCATGACCTTGGTGTCACAGTCGTCGTCGCTGAGCATCGCCTTGAACGCGTCATTCACTACGCCGAACGCGTCATCTATATCGCATCTGATGGAACCGTGAGGGTGGGATCACCTGAAGAGGTGATGCGAAGTGCAGAGATCGCTCCGCCTATTGTTGAACTAGCCCGCGCTTTAGGTTGGGAGGAGATGCCACTTTCAGTCCGAGATGCACGAAGGATTAGCGCAAAGAAACTTGATATCAGCGATCCTTCAACTCTCGCAACAAAAAACCCAGCACCTATCGCAGAGTCAGTGGCAACAGATGAGAACGTGGTGGAAGTTAAGAAGGCATCTCTTGGCTATGCATCACGTCGAGTAATCAAAGAGATCACCTGCACTATTGCATCGGGTGAAGTAGTCGCTCTGATGGGGCGCAATGGCTCTGGTAAATCAACACTTTTGAAGAGTATGGCCGGCTTAGTCGAAGTCATCAGTGGCGAGGTCACGCTCGCTGGACGCGACCCGAAGACACTATCCGGGCGCGAATTGGTTGAGTTGATTGGTTATGTCCCACAAGAACCTTCCGATCTCCTCTATGGTCAATCGGTAGAAGAAGAGTGCGCTCTCGCTGATCATGACAATGGACTACAACCAGGCACAACACTCAACCTCGCCCGTCGCCTCCTTCCAGAGATCAATGCGACAACACATCCTCGAGATCTCTCTGAGGGCCAGCGCCTTATCTTGGTATTGGCGATAGTCCTGACAACGTCACCCAAGTTACTTATTCTCGATGAACCTACACGGGGACTTGATTATCAGAGTAAAGAGAGATTGATCTCGATATTGCAAGAGCGTGCCGCCATGGGTTCGAGTGCTGTTCTTCTTGCAACCCATGATGTCGAACTTGTCGCGGAGTTAGCGCAACGAGTTCTCTTCATTGCAGATGGCGAGCTAGTCAGCGATGGAGATGTTAGGGATGTTTTGACCGCATCGCTTCCTTTCGCACCTCAAGTCACAAAAATATTTGCGCCCTCAAAGTGGCTGACCGTTGGAGAGGTAGTGGATGCTCTCCAGAAATAGTCAAGAAATCAGAGGGAAAATTGACAAGAAAGGCAACGGCAAAGATGTAGGTCAATTTTTCCGCTTTCCAGCACTTACCTGGATACTTATAACGCTCACTTCACTCGCATCTCTGCTCGCATTCACCTGGCCTCTCTACCTTCCAGAAAGTCTCCTTGGTCTCTCTCTGACCCAAGATCACTATTGGATCTTCTTCCTCATCATTCCCCTCTCGCTCTTTGCCTTAGCAATAGAGATAAATCGTGGCGTAATCGACATTAAGGCCATCGCACTCTTAGCGGTCTTGGCATCACTTGCCGCATCGCTCAGACAAATCGGCGCTGGAGCTGTCGGGATCGAGCCGATGTGGTTTTTGATTATTCTTGCGGCACGAGTTTTTGGTCCATCTTTTGGGTTTGCTCTTGGCGCAATAGCAATGTCGCTCTCGGCAATTCTCACAGGTGGTCTTGGACCGTGGCTTCCATTTCAGATCATGGCGGCATCGTGGATCGGGCTTTTCGCTGGCTGCCTTCCACGGTCTCTACGAGGTCGCGGCGAAATTGTGATGTTGATGCTCGTATCTCTTATCTCGGGTCTCTCTTTTGGTTTCCTCATGGATCTTCAACTCTGGCCATGGATTGTTGGAGGCGATACTGCGCTCTCCTTCCAACAAGGTGGCGCTATTTCAGAGAACTTAAAACGCTTTTTAACATTTCATCTACTCACAGCGATGGCGTGGGATATTCCGCGATCAATATTGACCGCAGTCTTGGTGTGGATTACCGGACGACCTGTCATCAACGCACTTCGAAGGACTCAGCGTAAAAGCGTGATACTTAGCGAACGTGAGATGGAACGAACGGCAGCTTAACTACCTCAGCGAGACTGATTCGCCCGCGAATATCTACTTCCACTACATCGCCGACCTTCGTCTTTGGATCAAGAAGCGCTAACGCAATCCCGGTCTTCAAGGTAGGGGAAAATGTTCCTGAAGTTATGGATCCAATCTTCTGACCATCTCGCATAACAGTCATTCCTTGACGTGGAATGCCTCGATCGCTGACCTTCAACGCAAAACTCTTACGCAGTGCGCCCTGCTCCTTGATGGCAAGCAATGCATCTCGACCGTTGAAGTGGGGTTTCTTCCAACCCACAGCCCAACTCGCGCTAGCTTCCACTGGATTGATTTCAAGTGAGAGATCTTGTCCATGAAGTGGATAGCCCATCTCTGTTCGAAGCGTGTCTCGTGCGCCAAGACCGGCGACAGCACCGCCGAAATGTGCAAGATTCTCAACGAGTGATTGCCAGAGTTTCCATGCGCTCTTTTGGCCTTTATCTTGGACAGGAATAACCGCCTCGAAACCAAACTCTCCGGTGTAACCGGTTCGACAGAGTATTACTGGCACGCCCTCCCACTCCAGGCGGGCGAAGCTCATGTATTCAAGTTTTGAGATCGACTCATCAAAGCCACTTGCTCGAAGAAGTTCAAGAGCGTTTGGCCCTTGCACCGCGAATACTGCAAAATCGAGATGAAGATTTTTCACCGTAATTGAACTCGGCGCTTGGGCTTGAATTCGCGTGACGACTTCACTCGTATTTGATGCGTTCGGAATCATGAATAGATCACTCGAACTTTTTCGATAGACAATCAAATCATCAACAACGCCACCGCGCTCATCCAAAAGAAAGTTGTACTGGGCTTGGCCATCGGAAATAGACTCGAGGTCGTTAGATAAAACAGAGTTGAGAAACTCGGCTGCCCCGTCGCCAGAAACTGACGCTTTTCCTAGGTGTGAGACATCAAAGATTCCAACTCGCTCACGGACCGCTCGATGCTCTGCTAGGACGCCACCATTCTCACCCGGATACTCAATCGGCATCATCCATCCACCGAAATCAGCCATCTTCGCACCGCGGTCACGGTGAAAGGCATCAAGTGGCGAGAGGCGAGATGGCAAATCCTGGGTCACTCCAATAACCTAGCCGAATAGTCAACGGACGGCTCTTCGACGTGAAGATTGAAAATCGGAAAGTCGATTCCATAGAGCATGGCGAGAAAGGCTGGCAACGATGGCTCTAATTCGCGCAACAGATAAAAAGGTTGGCGCAGAGATTCTGGTCGTTGGTTTCACTCGAACTACTGGAGCAAAGTCAACGAAGCCCAAGTTTGAGATTGAGTCGGGCGACATGGCAATCGATAGAGCCGGCCTCGTTGATGCCCTTGTGGATATGGGCGCAACCGGTGCTGCCGATGAGGTGATCAAACTTCCTGCTAGCGGATACAAGTTGTTGGTGCTGACGGGACTTGGCGATAAGAGTTCTTCCGGGATTTATTCACATGAGAGCCTACGTCGAGCAAGCGGCGCTGCCGCGAGATCTCTACATGGTCAGGTAAATGCCACCTTCTCACTCCCCTACGACTCTCTCGAAGGAATCGCGGCAATTGCCGAAGGTGCACTTCTTGGCGCATACACATTCGATGAGTTTCGTGGATCAAGCAAGGCCGAGCGAAAGCCGGCATTAAAATCTATTGAAATCTTCACGGTCAAGGCAAAGAACAAGGAAGTCGCTGCACTTC
>RGOY01000137.1 GCA_010028225.1 Actinomycetota bacterium | reverse complement strand
ATAAAGGTGGAATTTCAGAGTACTGCTCATTCATCCAAAGTGATGAACCCATAGGTGAGGTGATTCGCTTAACCGGGTCTGGCCACTATCAAGAGACTGTGCCGGTTCTTGATAGTGCAGGTCAAATGACTCCCACCGACGTTGAGCGAGATATGAGCGTCGATATCGCGATGCGATGGGGTAATGGCTATGAAACGAATATGCGCTCCTTCGTCAATATCATCACGACACCCAAAGGCGGCACCCACGTCCAGGGATTCGAACGAGCGCTAACAAAATCTTTCAATGAATTCCTGCGATCCACGGGAACTTTGAAGAAGAACGAGATCGATGTCATCAAAGACGACATACTCGAAGGCCTGACTGCTGTAGTCACAGTGAGGATGCAGGAACCTCAGTTCGAGGGTCAGACCAAAGAAGTCCTCGGAACTCCTGCCGTGGTCAAGATCGTCTCTCAGGTGGTCACGGATGAGTTGAAGCGATTCTTTACATCAAGTAAGCGAATCGAGAAAGCGACTGGACGTGCTGTTCTAGAGAAGGTTGCAAACGCATCTCGAACTCGAATCTCGGCCCGTGCACATAAGGAGTTGCAGCGAAGAAAGAATGCTCTGGAGAGCTCATCACTTCCCGCCAAGCTCTCTGATTGTCGATCCGAAGATGTCTCGCGTACCGAACTCTTTATCGTTGAAGGTGAATCAGCGCTTGGCACGACTAAAGCTGCAAGAGACTCTGAGTATCAAGCAATCCTGCCAATACGAGGAAAGATCCTCAATGTTCAGAAAGCATCGCTCTCTCAAATGCTTGATAACACTGAGTGTGCCTCGATCATCCAAGTTATTGGCGCGGGTTCAGGCAAATCCTTCAATCTCGATGAGGCACGTTATGGTCGGATCATCTTGATGTCAGATGCTGATGTCGATGGCGCACACATTCGCTGTCTTCTCTTGACGCTATTGCATCGCTACATGAAGCCGTTGATCGAAGATGGTCGTGTATTCGCAGCGATTCCACCGCTACATCGCATCGATGTCTTAGGTGGCGGCGGAAAGAAGGGCGAAGTCTTCTATACCTATTCTGACGATGAGATGAAGAAGAGAATCGGTGAACTCTCAAAGGCGGGTAAGCGCTGGAAAGAGCCGATTCAGCGTTACAAGGGTCTTGGCGAGATGGACGCTGACCAACTACGGGAAACTACGATGGATCCCGCTCACAGAACCCTTCGACGGATCACCATCGCCGACGGTCAGGCAGCGGAGGGGATTTTCGAACTCCTCATGGGCAATGAAGTCGCGCCTCGCAAGGATTTCATTTCAACGGCGGAGATAAGTAGAGAGAGAATCGACGCTTAGCTATTTTCTGAAAAGTTGTTTGTCGAAAAGTCGTTTGCCGAAAGAGTTATCTAGCGAAACGAGCGATTACCACCCAGGAGCGCTATTTGCGCCACCATCGAGTTCGATAGTCGTCCCCGTGGCCCATTGGAAGTCATCTGATGCAATCGAGTCGATGACTCGAGCGACTTCGATGCCATCACCCATCCGCTTTAGGGGAACCATCTCATTCCACGCAGAGACGCCCTCCGGCCATGCCTTTTCGATGCCGGGGCGAGAAATCAAACCAAGTCTTATCGCTAGCACTCGCATCGGAGCTAACTCAAGGGCTGCACTTCGCGTGAGAGACTCGAGAGCAGCTTTACTCGCGCCATAGAGTGCGTGACCAGGTCTGGCACGAACCGCCTCGACTGATGAGATATTGACGGCTACTTTCGTTCCTACTCGTGCTGCTGCCGTGAGCAATTCGAGCGGTGCAATCAAATTAAGGCGAAGCATCTCTGTAGACACTTGATCAAGAGTCTTACCTAATAGATCTGGTTTATATAGTGGATAGACCGACTGATCTGCCGCGCAGTTGACGAGAAGATGAGGCTTAGTTGCTTCTACCAACTCTTCACCCGAACCTGGTGTTAGGAGGTCCTTTTCCATCTGAGTGACGCCAACGACTGGAATCTCTCCACCATTTGAAACGGCGAATACCTCCCATTCGCGATCACGAAAATGGGTAGCGATAGAACTTCCAACCGTGCCGCTGGCACCGGTAATGAGAATTCGCTTCTTTAAAGTCGTGTTAAGCATGTTGCAACTCTCTCACTTCACCTGCTAAATCAAAAGCGTTAGTGGAATCAAGATGTTGAGCCCACCCCTCGACCAAATCTGGTCTCGCCAATTCCATTGAAGAGAAGGCAGGAACTAACGAGCAGAGGACCATTGACCACTCACCTTCAGGCTTGGCCGCCATCCATGTCGAGGCAGGGACAGTGAACTCAAGTTGGCCATCATCTGCCCAGAGTCGCCGCTTCTCAACCTTTGGTGTTGGTCCTGATTCATCGACCGTGTAGAGAATTGTTGGGGAGCCAGCAAGATGTACCCAGAGTTCATTCTCTGGGATTCGATGCCATGCCGAGAAATCAGGTTTCTTCATCATGAAGTAGATCGCGCTCGAACTCTCTGCGCGAAAGAGCGGCGCCCAGAGTCCGCCCTCACCTTCAAGAGGCATCAAATTAAAGCGATCTATAAAAGTCTCAGGGCTTTTCACGTGGAGTCCAGTTAGAGAGATTTCTCGAGTGATTTGAGCGCTCGTACGCGTTCATTTGACCTCGCCATGATCTCCTTGGCATCTACCTTCGTCGCTGTAGCGCTTTCAACCACGTGGTCACCATCGACCCAGACATCTGTGACATCTCCTCGTCCAACTGCAAAAACCAAGAGCGCGAAGATGTCATGAATCGGCGTGAGGTGCGGCTTAGCCACATCGATGGCAATCAGGTCAGCGCACTTTCCAACTTCAATACTGCCTACCTGCTCTGAAATGTTGAGCGCACGTGCTCCGTCAATCGTGGCCAATCGAAATATTGCTGAGGCATCAACCTTGGATGGGGATCTCTTGATTGCGATGAGATGCGCTGCCATTCGCATCGCTTGCCACATATCAAGATCATTGCTTGAGGAGCAACCATCAGTACCTATTCCGACCTTGACGCCTGATTCAAGGAATGTGGTGATATCTGCCAGTCCACTTCCGAGTTTCATGTTGCTTCCAGGGCAATGTGCTACAGCACCACTGTGCTTTGCTGTAATAGCGATGTCACTGTCGCTGAGGTGAACGCCATGACCATAGATTGTGTGGCGATCAAGAATTCCTGATCTCTCCAAGATCTCGACCGGGCTCTTCTGGTATCGGCCCTGGACATCGGCATTCTCAGCAAGTGTTTCTGAGACATGAAGGTGAATGAAGGCATCTAGCTCCTTGGCAATCTCGCTAATCTCGTGAAGATGTTCTGGAGAGTCCGTGTAAGTGCTGTGGGGCATCAAGTAGGTAGGAACCCACGGTCCACCTATCTCGGCAAGACGCATGGGCCACGATTTGGCGAATGCGATGCGATCGGGCCACTGGAGTGAATCAAGACCTGGAAAATCAAAGAAGATCGGGCCCGCGATATGACGAAGGCCTACCCGCACTGCACCTTGATGTGTCGCCTGCGGATGAAGATACATATCGAGAGCCGTCGTTGTACCGGAGAGGATTGCTTCAAGTGCCCCGAGTTCAGTGCCGAGTTTGCAGGTCGCCTCATCCATGATTGCGCCTTCGGCCGCCCAGACTCGCTTCAAGAACCCGTCTAAATCAACTCCTTCGGCCCATCCACGCAGCAAAGTCATCGCTAGGTGAGTATGTGTA
>RGOY01000136.1 GCA_010028225.1 Actinomycetota bacterium | reverse complement strand
GTGCGTCGTCGAAGCGGCGTCAATGCGAGCAAATCAAGTACCTCTTCAACTCGTTTTCGCATCGCACTCTCATCGATGGCAAGTGATTCCATCGCAAAAGCAATCTCCTCTTCAACGATATCTGTGACAAATCCATGAATCGGATTTTGACCAACGATTCCAATCAGGTGAGCAAGTTCTCCAGGGCGGACAGTGCGTGTAGATATGCCACTTACCTGGATATCGCCACCGAGAATCCCGCCAGTGTGATGAGGTACTAATCCATTCATCAACTTGAGCGCACTGGATTTACCCATTCCCGTAGCACCGATCAGAAGGACAAATTCGCCCTCACTCACCTCGAATGTGACATCATCGAAGACCGTTGTCTTGGAGTTTGGGTAGATGAGTGAAACTTTTCGGAATGAAATCACGATGCCACCCCGGAACTCTGAAGAGAAGTTTCCTCAGCAATGTTTTCTTTTTTTGTTAGAGGCAGAAGTGAGACTAATCCTGCGAGCCCGCCAGAAATTGCCATCTCGAGCCATGTATCTGCCCAGAGTGTTGCAGTGGCTCCGCTGAGGAGAGCCGAAGAGACAATCGAATATTCAAATACTCCCCAAGAATCTGGACGATAAGTGGTTCGTTTTATTCTTTGCCCGAAACCTCGCGACTCCATCGCTGCAGAGAGATCGAGCGACCTCTCGAGAGCATCTTCAAGAAGTGGCATCGCAATCTTTCGCCAATTTCTCAACCCTCCGCCCTTTTGTCCGCGCAGTCGTCTTGCTTCACGAATGCGTTTGATGCTTGCCACTAACTGGGGGAAGATTGATGTTGCTATCGTGAGTATTAGTCCGAGTTGATAGAAGGCAAAAGGCAGAGCCCGGATCGATCGATGGGGTGAAGCTAAAGATGTTGCCCCTGCAAAGAGTGCGACTACTCCCACGATAATCATCACTTCGCCTAAGGTTGAAAGTAAGCGCTCACTCGTAACGGGACCGCCGATTCGAATACCTGCTATCCAATCGGGCAAGGAGAGCGTGGGCAGGGTGAAGAGATTTGTTCCCGGTATCGGGACACCGATGAGTGCTGCGATGATCATTCGAATGATGAGAATTACTGCGATAAATCGAAGTGCAACATTGAACGAGCGAGACCACGGTTCGTCGCCCCTAAATCGCCGCACCACGAGGGCTGATGCGAGTAGCAGGAAAGTGGCGTACCAAGGATTGGCCGAGATAAAGAGTGAGATTCCGAGCAGAATCGACCAGGCCCACCACGCAAAAGGGTGGACCTGCTCTCGACTGCGTTGAAGGCTCAAGACTTCTTCATCAAGATTCGTGGTGTCTTGATCTCAGCGCTACATTCCTTCGCGGGAAATCCATTGATTCCACAGATGAAACCTGAAGAGCCTGCACGTATCTTTGTCGCTGCAGCGAGAATTTCTGCACCAGTCGCCTTGCTCTCTATCTGCACGCATGTAGTGATTCTGCGTGGAAGCGACTCACCGAGAGGTTTTATCGCGACAGTTCCAAAGTCAACGACCAATCCGACTCGCTTCTTTCCAGCAACTGGTCGAACTTTGCTACAGAGTGTGAAGAAGTTTGGTGCAAGGCGTGGTGCCATGGCATTGATGGAGTCGCTGCTAAAAGTATGAATCCATCCTTCGACGGATCCATCAGCGACATTTGTTGTCGGTCCAGTCATCGCCATAGTCCAGGTCGACTGTGATGGAGCTGCTTGGAAGTAGCCCCAATATCTGTAGCCTGTTTCTTCACTGTATGAAGGAGTAGCGAAGGCGAGAAGGGTGACGAAAGTCAGAACTAATGTAAGGATTTTCTTGAACATTTTTTCCTCTCAATGATCCTTGTCTTGGATCGATATGTTGAGAGGTCAAGAAGCGTTGCTCTGTCTAATCGCTCTAGCTCCTGACGCCGTTTCAACTTGCGCCTCGGTAACGCCAACTGCGATTAGTTCATGGCTCCGCCCCGCAGACCTCGACGGGTGGTGTGCATCTCCCTCGACAGGCATTCCGACTATGACGGTTGCGGGTCAGCGCTGGACTTTCACCAGACTTCCCCTGTGAGAAGGAGTATGTAGTTGTGGGGCGAAGAGTAGCCGAGCCTTAACCTCCTAACTTGTGAGGCCCGCTTGGCGAGGCGGAAACCTTCGCCTAGGGTGGCGCCATGGAATTTAGAAAACTTGGCGCGACGGGCCTATACGTCTCAGAGATCACCTACGGAAACTGGATCACTCACGGCTCACAGGTCGAGTCAGAGACTGCCATCAAATGCGTTCGCGCAGCCCTTGATGAAGGAATCACCACTTTTGATACCGCCGATGTCTATGCCGGAACCCGAGCTGAGACGGTTCTTGGGAAGGCGCTGAAAGGAGTTCGGCGAGAGTCCTACGAACTCTTCACCAAGGTCTACTGGCCGACTGGCGAAGGAAAAAACGATCGCGGACTCTCACGAAAGCACATCATGGAATCTGTCCATGCCAGCCTTCGACGACTCAATACCGATCACATTGACCTCTATCAACTTCATCGCTTCGATGTAGAGACGCCGCTAGAAGAATCACTCACAGCTTTGGATGATCTTGTTCGCCAAGGCAAGGTCCATTACATCGGTTTCTCCGAATGGAGCGCACCGCAGATTTCAGCGGCGCTAAAAATTCAAAAAGAGCGTAACTTCGATCGCTTTGTCTCGAGTCAACCGCAGTACTCGATGCTCTGGCGAGTCATCGAGGCTGAAGTTCTTCCGCTCTGCCAGCGAGAGGGAATCAGTCAGATTGTCTGGTCACCAATTGCTCAAGGAGTTCTCACGGGCAAATACAAACCTGGTGCAAAGCCACCGAAGGGCTCGCGTGCTACCGATAAGAAAGGCGGCGCAAATATGATTTCCGGTTGGCTTCGCGACGAAGTTTTGAGCACAGTCGCTAAGTTGCAACCGATTGCCGATAAGGCGGGATTGACTATGGCGCAACTTGCTGTCGCGTGGGTATTACAGAATCAAAATGTTGCCTCCGCAATTATCGGTGCGACAAAACCTTCTCAGATCAAAGAGAACGTCAAAGCCGCAGGAGTAAAGCTAGAGGCTGCTTTGATGCGTGAGATTGATGATGTCCTTGGAAAAATCCCAGAGCGCTCGCCCGATAAAACGAAGAGTCCTACGGCACGGCCCTAATTCAGTCCCTTTGGGCTTGCGCCGTTTTTGCGCTAGAAGTTCTTTTCGCCTCGCTTCACCTGAGGAAGCGGTGCGCGCAACCTTCGTATCTGTGTTGAGCGAACCCAGCCATAGACAGCGAGGCCTTTAGTTGGCTCACCAGGGAATCGGTCACGAACTTTGGATTTGATCTTTCGTCCGACGACAAAACCCTCAATCACTGAATAGAGAGCTACGCCGTAAAGAATGATTGTCGCTACCACTCGCACTTGCGGATTTGGGCTGAGTCCAAAAAATAGAAGCACCATCACAATAGGAAGAAAGAACTCCCCAATACTTCTCCGTGAATCGATGTAGTTGCGGACGAATCGACGCGCTTGACCACGATCTCTCGGTGGAAGTGCGCTCTCATCTCCTCGCATGAAAGCTGCGCGCTGAGCAATGCGATTTTTTCGGGCTTCTTCTTTGAGAAGTTTCTTCGTTGCCTTATCTGCGGCGGGAGCAAGACGCGGAATAACTCGCTGCTTCTCAGCCTCCTTACGTTTTGGAGTTGGCCGGCCCTTTTTCTGATTCTCCATAGTCCTTTTCTCTATCTCTCGTTTCTAAGAAGTGCCCTAGTTTTATGAAGCCTGCGAGTCTCGCCCTACGGTAGGGCCAACATCCT
>RGOY01000135.1 GCA_010028225.1 Actinomycetota bacterium | reverse complement strand
TCACTTCTCTCGTCGGGGGATTGTTTGATAGCAAGCAGAACTCATGAGATTCCAGAGAGTGCTCTGCGACTAACGCTCTATCCCTATCCGAAAAATCAGGATTCAATCCTTGCTGGAGTGAAGACACTTTCTTACGGGGAGAACGCCCACTCCCTTCGTTACGCCCAAGAGAATGGATTTGATGATGTCCTTTTTCTCAATCAGAGAGGCGAGGTAAGTGAAAGCGCCCTGGCAAACCTGCTGCTCTTCGATGGGTCGAGATGGTGGACGCCACCTTTAAGTTCAGGAGCTCTCCCAGGAGTCACGAGAGAACTCTTGATAGCTCATTTTGAGGTCGGCGAGCGAACCCTTTCACAGCGTGACTTAGTTGAGATGAAGGCGATGGCGCTCACCTCTTCACTTCGTGACATTCAGGCAATCAGCAAATTTGAAGAGCACTCCTATCTCGCCTTAAACGAAGTTGATAGACTTCGCAGAGATTTCCAAACGTGGAGAAGGGCAAAGGTCGACCCGTGAATGTGGTGACGTGGATTAAGTCCACATCGGGTGGAAAACTTGCGTGGCGATTGTTCATCGCTTTCCTTGGCGGAATCATCACTTTCCTTGGCTTGATTTTCATGTTGACGCCGGGACCTGGAATTCCAATATTGCTTATTGGACTCGCGATCTTGGCGACTGAATTCGCGTGGGCCAAGCGGGCGGTCACAAAGGCAAAGGAAGCCGCGACCTCAGCTGGGGAGCGAGCACCGTTTCTCAAGATGAAGACTCTGATCCCAGTAGGTCTTGTCGTTTCACTTTTCGCAGTTGGATATTGGGTTCACGTCACCTTCAATCAAGGCTAGTTGTTGCTGACTGTCGCTCACGGCTAACTCTTCGTCGATTCTCACTTTGCTAGCCTTGCATCATGTCCTCCGAGTTCACCGTGACCGTCGATGGCGAAAGCATCACCGCCACTGCTGATCAGAAGGCGCACCATCTCTTCGGTGAACGAACAAAAGTGGGAGCGAATGCAGTCGTTGTCTGTCGAATCAACGGTGAGCTGAAAGATCTCTGGAGCGATATCAAAGCTGGCGATGTAATCGAAGGCGTGACAATCGATTCACCCGATGGACTTAATGTTCTTCGCCATTCAACTGCCCATGTTCTTGCTCAGGCAGTACAGAGCCTCAATAGTCAGACGCGTCTTGGCATAGGACCGCCAATCAAGGATGGCTTCTATTACGACTTTGACCCTGAAAAACCTTTCACCCCAGATGATCTCGCCGAACTTGAGAAAGTGATGAGGCGAATCATCAAGGATGGTCAGCGATTCAAGCGACGAGTTGTTGAGGAGAAGACTGCTCTCGCTGAGTTGAAGAGCGAGCCTTATAAGTGTGAGTTGATTGGTTTGAAGTCTGGAGCATCCGATACCGAGGGAGCAAGCGTCGAGGTCGGCGGTGGTGAACTGAGTATCTATGACAACCTCGATCGAGAAGGAAAAGCTGTTTGGGGAGATCTCTGCCGCGGACCACATCTTCCGTCAACCAAATACATTCCCGCTTTCAAATTGATGCGATCTGCAGGCGCATATTGGCGAGGTTCTGAGAAAAATCCAATGTTGCAACGTATCTACGGAACCGCATGGCCAACCACCGAGGCACTTGATTCTTATCTAGAACTACTTGCCGAAGCTGAGAAGAGAGATCACCGAAGGCTTGGGCAAGAGCTCGATCTCTTCTCTTTCCCCGAAGAAGTGGGAAGTGGTCTCGCAGTCTTTCATCCCAAAGGAGGAATCATCCGACTGGCGATGGAGGACTATTCACGAAAGCGCCACATAGAGGCAGGCTATGAATTTGTCTATTCACCGCATCTGACGAAGTCAGCACTCTTTGAGAAGTCTGGTCACTTGCAGTGGTATGCCGATGGAATGTACCCGCCGATGATTCTCGATGAAGAGCGACACGAAGATGGCACCGTCAAGCGAGCTGGCCAGCAGTACTACATGAAGCCCATGAACTGCCCTTTTCATAACTTGGTCTTCCAATCACGTGGCCGCTCCTATCGTGAACTTCCACTCAGACTCTTTGAATTCGGGACTGTCTATCGCTATGAGAAATCTGGAGTGATTCACGGAATCACGCGTGCACGTGGATTCACGCAAGATGACGCGCACATTTACTGCACGGCAGAGCAGATGCCGGGGGAGTTAGATGGTCTCTTAACTTTCGTACTTAATCTTCTTCGCGACTATGGACTCTCTGATTTCTATCTCGAACTCTCCACACGCAATCCAGAGAAATCAATCGGTAGTGATACTGATTGGGATACGGCGACAAAGGCTCTCGAAGTCGCAGCCAAGGCTCAAAATCTTGAATTGGTGATGGATAAGGGTGGCGCAGCATTTTATGGACCGAAAATCTCAGTGCAAGCAAAGGATGCCATTGGAAGAACATGGCAGATGTCAACGATTCAAGTTGATTTCCAACTCCCACAGCGATTCGAACTTGAGTATCAGGCAAGTGATGGTTCACGGCAACGTCCAGTGATGATCCATCGCGCTTTATTTGGATCGATCGAGAGATTCTTCGGTGTGCTCACCGAACACTACGCCGGCGCATTTCCACCGTGGCTTGCTCCGGTTCAAGTTCGAGCTATTCCCGTGGCTGAAGCATTTACCCCCTACCTCGAAGAGATTGTCGCTCGAATGAAGAAACTCGGTATTCGTGCTGAGGTAGATGGCTCTGATGATCGAATGCAGAAGAAGATTAGAAACGCCCAAGCAGAGAAGATCCCGTTCATGATGATTGCAGGCGAATCGGACCAGAGCGCAGGAGCAGTTTCCTTCCGATATCGAGATGGCGAGCAGAAGAATGCCATTCCAGTGGAGCAAGCAATTTCAGAGATTCTCGAAGCGATTACAACTCGTGCTCAAGTCTAGAAACGACGCTTCGCCATGAGTGAGATGAACGAAGAGCTGGCTGGCGTCGGGATTCCCGATCGCTGGCAAAGACTCTGGGCGCCGCATCGAATGGCCTATCTCAAAGGCGAGAATCGTCCACTCTCGGGCAACGAAGTCACCTGTCCCTTCTGTGAGATACCAACGAAGAGCGATGAAGAGGGATTAGTTGTAGCGAGAGCTGCGTACAACTACGTCGTCCTCAATCTTTATCCCTACAACCCAGGGCATCTCCTGATTTGTTCATTTCGTCATGTCGCCGATCTTCCAGAGCTCGAAAAACACGAACGTGATGAGATGTCAGAGTTGGCAGCGCACGCGATGACTGTTTTAACGAAAGTCTCGAAACCTCAAGGATTCAATCTTGGGATGAATCAAGGTGCAATCTCGGGAGCAGGAGTTGCAGGACATATCCATCAACATGTGATCCCCCGATGGAGTGGTGATGCCAACTTCATGCCACTGATAGGACAGACAAAAGTCTTGCCACGTTTATTGGGTGATGTCAGATCTGAGCTTGCTGCAGCCTGGTAAGTAATTCTTCAGTTTCAAGAAGACCGATTCCTCGCTCTGGGATAAATGGAAGAGTTATTACAGTAAGGCCAGAGGTGAAGTCACCTTCTCTGTAACCACTCTCTTGATACTCACTTCTAAATTCTTCCGTTAAGTGAATCAGATCTGAATCAGGGGCGAGTTCGCTGCGCTGAGTAGATGAATAGTCAATCACCTTGTTCTGGGCAAGGTCGAAAAGTCCAGATGGAGTTCCATCGTCACCATGGAGAACGAGGAAGGGCGTAATCGAAGGTTCAAGGACTCGATTGACCAACATCACCACATCGTCAAAATCCCATTGATCAAGAGAATTACTCGTGGGAACTAAAGATGAAACAAGAATCAATGTTGG
>RGOY01000134.1 GCA_010028225.1 Actinomycetota bacterium | reverse complement strand
AACTTTGAGAGCGAGCTCAATGATCTTCTTGCCATCAAGATAACTCTCGGTCGCAGTGGTACCTCCGAGGGCATATGCCTCATCCGCCTGGCGAACGTGCAATGAGTTTCGATCACCATCAGAATAAATCGCAATCGAAGTAAGTCCATGGTCCCTACAAGCACGCGCGACGCGAATAGCAATCTCGCCACGATTAGCAATGAGCAGACGCTTCATGGATTTACGTTCTGCCATCACAGACTCGCCTTCGCTTTCGGGGATGAGAAATCGAACCACTGATATCCAAGTGACGCAAACGCCTTGCGAACCAGAGGCAGTGAGAGACCAATTACGTTAGAAGGCTCACCCTCAATCGCATAGATAAATGGAGCGCTCAAGCCATCGAGAGTAAATCCGCCAGCGACTTGGAGCGGCTCACCAGTTTCCACATAGGAAAAAATCTCTTCATCACTCATATCCGTGAAATGCACCGTCGTTGATGCGAGATCAGAAATCTCAATTTCTTGTCGAGTGTCAATGATGCAATGTCCCGTATGAAGAATGCCGCTCTTGCCTCTCATCTCCTTACATCGAGCGATTGCGTTCTCTCTCGTCTCTGGTTTACCAAGTGATTTCCCCTCAAATTCGAATGTGGAGTCGCAACCGATGACGATAGCCCCAGCATCGCTTGGGCTGGATTCCCGAAAAGTCTTTGCAACAGTGTGCGCCTTGATAATTGCTAAAGCAAGAACCAGTTCACTGGGTGAAAGCGTTGCATACTCATCGAGCTCTTCATCGACACCGCTGACCATAACTTGATGCATAACGCCCACAGAGTCAAGGAGGCGTCGCCTAGACGGGGAGGCAGAGGCAAGAATTACTTGAGGCCTTTCGGTCGAACTATTCAAATGAGTCATCTTCGAGTTAGCGTTCAAACTCTCGAAGTCGAGTTGCACCGTAAGGTGATTTGAGTCTTGTGTTCTCTTTTTCAGAACTTTGCAGATGATGATGTACTGCCGCCTCTATCACAGCTCGCTCAAGATCAGTGGGCTTGGGCGAAATTTCAAGGTGAAGACCAGCGCCTATCTGCTCTTGACCTGACTCTTTTGACTTGTGAAGTGACATGGTGGTTTAGAGCGGAATATTTCCATGCTTCTTATCGGGCAAGCGATCACTCTTATTGCGAAGCGCTCTCAAAGCTTTCGTTATCTCGATGCGAGTTTGGTGCGGCTCGATCACGCTATCGACATAACCGCGCTCCGCCGCGATGTAAGGATTTGCGAGAGTGTCTTCGTATTGCGTGATTAGTTCTTTACGAAGGGTTTCGGGGTCCTTCGCATCAGCAATTTCTTTGCGATAGAGGATGTTTACGGCGCCCTGTGCCCCCATTACCGCAATCTGCGCAGTAGGCCAGGCGAAATTGATATCAGCCCCGAGGTGCTTCGACCCCATCACATCGTAGGCACCACCGTAAGCCTTTCGAGTAATCACAGTGATCAGTGGAACTGTTGCTTCGCCGTAGGCATAGAGCAACTTGGCACCTCGCCGAATGATGCCATTCCATTCTTGTGAAGTACCAGGAAGGAATCCAGGTACATCAACGAGAGTAATCACCGGAATAGAGAAGGCATCACAGGTGCGGACGAATCGAGCAGCCTTTTCGCTTGCATCGATATCTAGCGTCCCAGCAAGTTGCATTGGCTGGTTTGCAACGATTCCTACCGGTGCGCCTTCTATTCGACCAAATCCCACGACAATATTTGGCGCAAAGAGAGCATGTATCTCCAAGAATTCACTCTCATCAAGTATTGCCTCGATGACTTTCTTGATGTCATAAGGCTGATTCGAAGAATCAGGAATCAAGGTATCGAGCGCAAGATCTTCTTCTGAGAAATCTTCGGTGGATTTGACAGCTTTATAGTGCGGAGCATCGTCAAGATTATTTGATGGAAGGTAATCCAAAAGCGCCTTGACGAAATCAATCGCATCTACCTCATCTTCTGCGAGGTAGTGAGAGTTTCCAGTCTTGGCAGAGTGAGTGTGCGCGCCGCCGAGCTCTTCGAAGCCAACCTCTTCACCGGTTACTGTCTTGATTACTTCGGGACCTGTGATGAACATATGTGAAGTTTCATTGACCATGATCGTGAAGTCGGTCAATGCAGGGGAATATACGGCGCCACCTGCACATGGACCCATGATGAGTGAGATTTGTGGGATCACGCCAGAGAGGCGGACATTTCGGCGGAAGATCTCGCCGTACATTCCGAGCGAGACGACGCCTTCTTGAATTCGTGCACCACCAGAGTCATTGATCCCGATAAGAGGCACGCCTGCCTTGAGAGCAAAGTCTTGAATCTTGACCATCTTCTGGCCATAAACCTCACCGAGAGAACCACCCATCACGGTGAAATCTTGAGAGAAGATTGCGACAGTTCGACCGTCAATCGTCCCGTAACCGGTGACCACACCATCGCCGTAGGGGCGTTCTGCTTCCATCCCAAAATTTGTAGAGCGGTGGCGAGCAAACTCATCGATTTCAGTAAAAGAGCCGGCATCAAGCAATAGTTCAATTCGCTCTCGCGCAGTCTTCTTCCCTTTTGCGTGCTGTTTCTCGACTGCCCTCGCTGAACCCGCGTGGACTGCCTCATCAAGACGTGCCTTGAGGTCTTCGATCTTGCCTCGCGTGGTGTGAATATCTATTGCCTGGTCCTTACGAGTTGACGGGTCCAAGTCACGACGGGTCATAGCCATACGCTACCGCGCCGCGGATTCGCTACCTTGCGACAGTGAGCGGAAAAAAAGTCTTTGAGCGCGATCGATTCGCGAATTCGAGATACATCACACCTGCAACCGCTAGGTACTGGCGAGTAGAACTTCTTGACGAGGTGGTCAGCACCCAACTGGAATTTTCGGAGCGACTTGCGGTCACGGATGCCCATCGTGTTGTAGTGGCCGAGTATCAAAGTCACGGTCGCGGACGATTCGATCGCACGTTTGAAAGTCGGCGTTCACTCGGACTTACCTTTTCACTCGCGCTATTGCCCTCGCGTCAACGAAGCGAATGGAGTTGGCTTCCACTTCTTGTCGGTTCAGCCATCGCTGAATCGCTTAACAATCAACTCTTCTCAGCAAAAGTCATAGAGACAAAGTGGCCTAATGACATAGTTGACTCTTCGGGAAGAAAATTCGGCGGGATCCTCACCCAGTTGCGTGGCGACGGTCTGGTTGTTGGAATTGGTATCAATGTTCTTGAGGCGGGCGATGAGCTGGCAGTTCCTCATGCAATTTCCCTCGCGATGGTCTCATCACGCGTGAGGACGGGTGAGATATCGCGCGAGGACATTCTCGCGATAATTCTTGATGGTATTCGCCAGCGATATGAGTACTGGGTAGCTCACGGCGCTGATGAAAGAGAACTGTCACGCTATCGTGAGAGCTCACTCACTCTTGGTGGAAATAAGGAGCGGCTAGTCAGATGCGAACTTCCGGGAGGAAAAGTAATCGAAGGCAAGGTGCAAGATATCAAGAGTGATGGTCATCTCTTGGTGGAAGATGATCATCAGTTACATGAAATACATGTAGGTGATGTGATTCACCTGCGTTAAAGAATCTTGAATCACGTACGAGGAAAGACCCAGACGCGATAGCTCCAAAATCTAAATATCGTCCCAAGTCCGATTCCGATTACATTTGCAGCGATGTTATCTGCCAAAGCTGATTGGAAGCCAAGTAGATAGCGGGAGATGAAGAGAACCGCTGCGCTTATCACTATGCCGATTCCATTGATGATGAAGAAGAGCGCAATCTCGCGCGACATCGCTCGGCGGGGCCGGTCTCTCCAGGTCCAGAAGCGATTTCCAAAGTAGG
>RGOY01000133.1 GCA_010028225.1 Actinomycetota bacterium | reverse complement strand
TTCAGCATCAATTACTTAAAGGCCGTGTTGATGCGTTGATTGTGATCAGCCTGCCACCGACGGAAGAGGAATTCGATTCGATGCTCAGTCTTGGCATACCAATCGCGCTCGTGGGAATGCATCATGAGAATTGTTCGAGTATTGCTATCGATGATGTTGGCGCGGCACGCACGGCAACTCAACATTTAGTCAATCAAGGTCACCGAGAGATTGCGATCATCTCGGGTAGCCCCAAGGATCCTTTTAACTTTAGCGTTCCAGAGGATCGGCGTAAGGGTTTTATGCAAGTTCTCGCAGAGAGCGGACTTGCCTGGCAACCAACACGGGAAGTCTTTGGCGAATTTACGATGCAGGGGGCAGAACGTGCCGTGGATGAACTTCTTGCTAGACCTAATCGCCCGACAGCTATCTTCGCGCAGTCAGATGAGATGGCTATCGGAGCAATGCGAGCAATCAGGCGCCATGGATTACGTGTGCCCGATGACATTTCAATCGTGGGCTTTGATGGCCATGAGTTCTCTGAATTCTTCGACCTCACCACTGTGGAACAGCCCGTTGTGAAAATGGGGGAGATGGCCGCTTGGTCAATCCTGGAGCGGCTGAAAAGTACAAAGAAAGAATTCCATTCGATCACCCTGCCGACTACCTTGGTAGTGAGGAATTCAACCCGTAGGCTCTCAACATGATTACCTTCTCATCGCTACCCGAGTTGCGAAGAAGAAAGAGCGAAAAGTGGCGAAGGTTTCCCGCTGATGTCCTGCCACTTCCTGTTGCTGAGATGGATGTCGAGATTGCTCCGGCGATAAAGAGCGCGCTGATCGATATGGTCGAGCGATCAGATACGGGATACCTTGGTTTGATTCCAGAACTTGGCACCGCCTTCTCCTCTTTTGCTATGGATCGTTGGGGTTGGCAGGTCGATCCAACGCGAGTTCGAGTCGCAGTTGATGTGGGTGTTGCAGCAATCGAAGTCTCAAGGCTCTTTGTTAATCCAGGTGATCGCATTCTGGTTAACTCACCGGTTTATCAGAATTTCTATACCTGGATCAAAGAACTTCACTGCGAGATGGTCGATGCCCCCATGATCGAAATCGAGCGTGATGGGATACGAACTCATCGCCTCGATTTAGAAGGCATTGAGCGGGCGTATGCCTCTGGGGTAAAAGTTCACATACTCTGCAATCCTCATAATCCACTCGGAGTGATTTTCACCCGCGAAGAACTTTCAACTATTGCAGATCTTGCTCATCGATATCAAGTACTTGTCATATCAGATGAGATTCACTCGCCTCTGCTTTATAACTCATCAGAGTTCGTTCCCTTTCTCTCGGTATCAGAACAAGCGCGCGAGGTAGGTGTCGCAGTTACCTCTGCGAGCAAAGCATGGAACCTTGCAGGACTTAAATGTGCTCAGTTGATTAGTGCAAGTGAGCGGATAGAGAGCAAGCTTCGATTACTTCCTGAAGCGGTCCATTTTCGGACCTCACTCTTCGGTGCGATAGCCGCCGTTGCCGCTTATGAGAATGGACGTGAATGGGTAAATGAACTCGCCCGAGATCTTGATCGAAAGCAGCGATTACTTAATGACCTTTTGCATCAGCATCTTCCCACCACATACTTACATAAGCCGTTCTTTGGCTATCTCGGTTGGGTGGATCTGCGTAGTTCAGGGCTTGGTACCTATGGCCCTGCCGGAAAGGGTTTCGTCCGATTCAATTTCGGCACCTCTGATGAGATCATCATTGAAGCCATCGATAGGATGAAAAAAGTTGTAGGCCACTGACTTTGAGTGAGGTACTAGTTGTCGGCGGAGGCCATAATGGATTAGTTGCCTCCTGTTATCTCGCGCAGGCCGGTCTTGATGTGCATCTGATCGAAGCGCGGGATGAACTCGGTGGGGCAACAACAAGCAAAGAAGTGTTTAAGGGAGTCGGGGCAAGACTCTCTCGTTATTCATACTTAGTCTCACTCCTTCCTGTTCAGATAGTAAGAGACCTTGGATTGAACTTTGAAACAATTGGCCGTGAAATCTCCTCATTCACTCCGACTTCTGATGATCGTGGTCTTCTGATTTCACGTCGATGGGATGAGAGAACAGAGATATCCTTCAGATCAGTGGGTGCAGAGCGCGATGCACAAGCATGGCAAGAGTTCTATGGTGAGATCGCAGAGGCGGCTCCCATCATCGCCAATACTTTTCTTCAGCCACTACCAACCAAGAACGAGTTGAAACGTGCGCTTGATCCAAAGACTTTTGCCACTCTCTTTGAGCGGCCACTAGGCGAAAGCTTGGCGGGGCGTTTTAGCAGTGACTTGGTACGAGGGATCGTCCTGACCGATGGTCTGATCGGGACCTTTGCCGATGCTTTTGATAGATCACTATTAGCAAATCGCTGCTTCCTTTATCACCTTGTAGGAAATGGGACAGGTGAGTGGCGTGTCCCTCGAGGTGGCATGGGAGCGCTCGTCGATCAACTTGTTGCTCGCGCAAAAACACTTGGAGTGAAGATAGAGACTGGAATTCGAGCAGAGTCGATTACTTCTTCAGAGGTGGTGGGAAGGCAAAGGGATGGCCAACTTCGTCACTTTAATCCTCGTTTTATCGTCGCTGCGATTGCACCTCGAGAAGTAGATCGACTGCAAGGAAGATCGAAGGAGCGTTCATTTGCTCCCGGCTCTCAACTCAAAATCAATATGGTGCTTGAAAAGTTACCGAGGCTTCGAAGTGGAATTTCTGCAGAAGAAGCTTTCGCTGGAACCTTTCATTTTGATGAGGGCATGGAGCAGATGCAGTGCGCCTATGCCGAGGCAAGCTCTGGTTCACTTCCTCGAGTGATTCCAGCAGAGATCTATTCTCATACTCTCGCTGATCGAAGTATCTTGAGTGAGTCACTTGATAAGAACGGGTTTCATACCCTCACCCTCTTCGCCCTTCATACCTCCTACCAACTTTTCACTCAGGAGAATGAAAAGGTCAAGGAAGAGGCAAAGGTGCGGTTGTTGCGCCAACTCAATAGTTATCTCCTAGATCCGATCGAGGAGTGTCTAGCCAGGGATGAAGATGGTCGAGCCTGTATCGAGGTTAAATCACCACTGGATCTTGAGCAGGAACTTGGACTTCCTGAAGGCAATATCTTCCATGGCGACCTCGAGTTTCCGTTTCGTGAGGAAACTGAGAATTTGCTTTGGGGAAGTGAAACTAGAACCGAGAATCTCTTTCTTGCTGGCGCAGGTTCAAGGCGCGGTGGCGGTGTCTCTGGAATAGGTGGGCATAACGCGGCGATGGCAATCCTTAACCAACTCGAATAAGCGCGCGTCACCTTATAGACTCTGCTCATGTTCAAGATCCTCAAGCGAGTTCTCGCCCTGGTGGCAGTCGCAGCAGTCGCCATTAAAGGCGTCTTCTCCTTCCTCTCATGGGTTGAGAAGCAGGAAGAACTCGATGGCAATATCTGGAGCGAGGACGAAGAGTTCGAAGAAGTTCAGTAGGGTTCGAAGATGTCAGATGTTTACATCCCGGGCACATGCAATCTTGGAAAATCAGAAGTTAAACGACGTCAGTTCGTCGCACTCCTAGGACTTGCGCTCTCTATATTCTCTGCAGTCAGCCTCTGGAACGCATCTTTGACAACGAAAGCCACCGTGGTCTTGCCACTCTTCGTCTTCTCGGTCGGGTATGTGCAGTCGAGAAAGAAATTCTGCATGGCCTACGGTTTTGCGGGCATCCGCCCCTACAAGCTCGGCGCCCGTATGGGCCTGTACCGGGCCGTGCAGGAGTGCAGGATGGGGTTTCTCGAGGACCTGCCTGCAGCCGGCTACGGGGAGGCTGCGAGCGCCTCCGCGGCCATGGCCTACGTGCGAAAGACGGT
>RGOY01000132.1 GCA_010028225.1 Actinomycetota bacterium | reverse complement strand
CTCGGCTTGTGAAGAATCTGGTCCAGCGTCTTCGAAGCCTGCCTTCACCATCGTCCAATAAGCGTTGCAATCGCTAAGTGCTGACTCTTTAGTGGGATTCTCAACCTGGGTTTTGCACGAAGTATTCGATACAGGTTGACCCCCTGCATTTGCAGCGGAGGAAGACCTTGGGTCTCTCGGATCAGCATTGAAATCTCCCATGACGATGAGAGGCAATCTCGTGGATGCGAGGTCTTGCACCAATTGTTTCCCTTGAAGGCTGGAATGAGGTACTCCTTCGTCTGCAAAGAGGGATTCAAGATGTGTAGCGACAAGTCGAACGTTTTGTCCCCGTATTTTTAGATCAGCCCAGGTATATCCGCGATAAATAACCATCGCCAGAGGTACGACAGAGTAATAATCCTTGAACTCCGAATTCCCGAGTTGAATCACTTCGACATCAAGATCGTCCCTTACCAAGAGGGCATCTGCGATTGTGAAACCACAAGCAGCTTCTGATTGGCCAAATAATGGTTGAAAGAGAGAAGGATCCTTCACGGTAGTGAGGTTAGGTAGTGCTGGGATTTGAAAGCCGGGGTTTTTAGTCGAATCTGATCCATTGGTCACTAGGGAGTAACCGACCCCACTTTCCTTTGTGGCATTTATGAAAATCTCTAGAAAGTCAAAGATCACTTTCTTCTTAGCAAACCAATTCTTCTTGCAACTCCATGTTGTCGCTTCTTGAATAGCGATGACATCTGGTCGTAGCAATGAGCTCTCTTGGGCTAACTTCTCCGCTCGCCTTTCAAAGTCCGTGCTTTTCATTTGATCCCACATAAACTGAGCCGCAGCGGGGAAGTCAGGTAATAAGCTAAGTGCAACCCCTACATCAGCGCCGAGATAGAGATTTCTTGTCATTACCGCGATTGATTTATCTGATTCTTTTGTGTTCGCTTCAGCTTGAGGGACAGCGAGCGCTAAAGATCCTACGAGTAGGACTGCGCAGAAACGATGCATACGAAGAACTTACTGGATTTTTGAACTTTAGAGAGTCCTTATTACCTCGTAATTACCTCGTCACCTGAGGCGCGAGATCAACTCTTTGCTTGACTCTTCCATTCAGCGCGTGGGTCGTAATCTTTTGTCACTTCAGCGAATTTCTCAAGCGCGTTTTGAGCGGACGCCTCAAGACGCTGTGGTACTTGAACTTCAAGGGTGACTAGTAGATCTCCGACATTTACCCCCTTCTTCACACCGCGGCCTTTGACCCGAAGAGTCTTTCCATTTTGAGAACCTGGGGTAATACGAAGCGTTACCTCATCGCCATCGATTGTTGGAACTGGTACATCGGCTCCGAGGGCGGCTTCAGTGAAGGTAACCGGAAGTGTGATGGTTAGGTTTTCACCCTTCCGACCAAAGACCGGGTGTGGGGTGACATGGACGATGATGTAGAGATCACCTGGGCCTGCTTCACCGGGAGCACCTCGGCCTTTGATACGAATCTTCGCTCGGTCATTCACGCCTGCTGGGATCCGAGTAGTTATTGATGATGGGGCATTTCCCTGACTAGAAAGTTTAAGCGAAACCTCTTTACCAAAGATACTTTCGCGAAATGAGATCGTGACCTCTGCTTGAAGATCTGAACCGCGTCGCGGTGCACGTCTTCCACCAAAGATGGTTGAGAAGATATCTCCGCCAGATGAGAAGAGGTCATTGAAGTCGCCGGTAAACCCACCACCGAATCCTTGTTGCCTGAACGCACCGGATTCATAAAGTGAACGAGCTTCATCGTATTCAGCACGCTTCTTATCATCACTCAAGATCTCATATGCTTCAGAGACTTCTTTAAATCTATCTTCGAGTTTCTTATCGCCTTTAGTTTTATCCGGATGAAGTTCCCGTGCAAGATTTCGGTAGGTCTTTTTGATAGTTGCGGCATCTGCGGACTTGGATAGACCAAGAACCGCGTAGTAATCCTTCTCGTAGAGATCTTTGGCTGCCATCATCACTCCGGATCAGTCACAGTGACCCTGGCGGGCCGGAGAATCCTCTCCTTGAATTTATACCCAGGTTGCAAGATCGCGGTAACCGTCGTCTCTTTAACCTCTGGTGAGGTCTCATGGAGCATCGCATCGTGGATATTGGGGTCGAACTCTGCTGGCGCTTCACCGTAGCGAATCAAGCCAATTCGGTGAGTGATGGCGACTATTTGATCTGCCACCGCTTTAAAACCACCACTGAGTTCGTTATGCGATGCAGCGCGGTCCAAGTCATCCAGAATCGGAAGAATCTCGGTTAAAACTGATGCAACAGCGACTTCATGGGCGAGAGAGCGGTCGCGCTCAACACGCTTGCGGTAATTGCTGTACTCCGCTTGAAGGCGTTGCAAGTCGGTTGTGAGGTCTGCGATTAACTCACTCTCACTCTTTGCACCCTCTACTGCTTCGGCAATTTCCTCTTCTAGCGCGTCGATTTCAGCAGCGATCACTTGTTCGGCTTCATCACCTGTTAGGTCGCCAGTTGAATCAACCGACTGTGATCTATCGCCACTTTCGGTCATTACTTACTTCTCTTCGACGATTTCTGCGTCCTCGACACCATCCTCATTCGGTGATGAAGATCCTGCGCCATCAGTAGAAGCTTCCGATGCGCCAGCGGCGGCACCCGCCGCATAGAGAGCTGCACCTAAGGCTTGACTTACTTCTGCAACTTTGTCGGTAGCGCTCTTGATCGAAGCAGTATCACTGCCTTCTAACGACTTCTTCAAGTCAGCGAGAGCGTTCTCGACTTCACTCTTCTTTGTAGCTAACTCACCTTCAGCGAGTTTGGCTTCGTTATCTTTCAAGAATTTCTCGGTCTGGTAGAGGAGTGAATCGCCAGCGTTTCTTGCTTCGGCAGCTTCGCGACGTTCTTTGTCCTCGTTTGCATGCGCTTCGGCATCTTTCATCATGCGCTCAATCTCATCTTTAGGAAGAGCAGAGCCGCCGGTGATGACCATGCTCTGTTCTTTTCCAGTTCCGAGATCTTTTGCCGAGACATGGACGATGCCGTTCGCATCGATATCAAATGTCACTTCGATCTGTGGGATTCCTCGTGGTGCTGGTGCTATGCCAGTAAGTTCAAACATCCCGAGTTTCTTGTTATAGGCGGCCATTTCACGCTCACCTTGATAGACCTGTATTTGAACAGCGGGTTGATTGTCATCTGCCGTCGAGAAGATCTCTGAGCGCTTCGTTGGGATGGTGGTATTTCGCTCAATCAACTTAGTCATAATCCCACCCTTGGTTTCAATTCCAAGAGAAAGTGGAGTCACATCGAGAAGGAGAACATCCTTAACTTCACCTTTGATGACGCCCGCTTGAAGGCTCGCACCAACAGCAACAACCTCATCAGGGTTGACCCCTTTATTCGGTTCTTTCCCACCAGTGAGTTCTTTTACCAAGTCAACGACGGCTGGCATACGAGTTGAACCGCCGACCATAACGACTGAATCGATATCTGCGATTGGAATACCGGCATCTTTAAGGACTGCTTGGAATGGCTTTCTGCAGCGGTCAAGAAGGCCAGCAGTCATCTGTTGGAACTGAGCACGGGTGAGTGTCTCATCAAGAAAAAGTGGGTTCTTCTCTGAATCAACTGTTATATATGGAAGGTTGATGGAAGTTTGTTGTGAAGCGGAGAGTTCGATCTTTGCTTTCTCTGCTGCTTCGCGGATACGTTGCATCGCCATCTTGTCTTTGGTGAGATCAATTCCGTTCTTTGATTGAAATAGCTTCACAAGATGATCAACGACAGCCTGGTCCCAATCATCTCCACCAAGGTGGTTATCTCCGTTGGTTGCTTTGACTTCTACGACTCCATCACCGATTTCAAGGAGGGAGACATCGAATGTTCCGCCACCTAGATCAAAGACAAGGATTGT
>RGOY01000131.1 GCA_010028225.1 Actinomycetota bacterium | reverse complement strand
GCAATCCCTCCCAGTTGAGAAGGAATTGATAGACGAAGTAGAGAAACGCACCAGCAATCGAATAGCCAATAATCCACTTTCGATTGGAGCGTGCGACGTTTTGAGGTTTTACCGGAGCTGTTGACATTTCACACCTTCTCCGTCGTGACCTTGCCCAACAAGCCTGCTGGCTTGAAGACCAAGATGATGATCAGGATCGCAAAGACAACGCTCTGAGACCACTGTTGGCCGAAGGCGATGGGAAGTCCATCGTTGAGACCTTGGATGAGACCAATGAGAAGTGCACCAACAACTGCGCCCCAGAGATTTCCGATTCCGCCCAATACTGCCGAGGTGAAGGCGATAAGACCGAGTTGGAATCCAAGGTTGTAGTTAGTAGTACCGATTGACTGCTGATAGAGCAAGCCTGCTGCTCCAGCCATTGCCCCGCCGATTGCGAAGGTGAAAGCGATCGTCTTATTGACGTTGATGCCCATGAGCGCAGCTGCATCCTTGTCTTGAGCAGTCGCACGCATTGCTTTACCGCTCTTTGTCTTGGCAACCACATAGTTGAGCGCAAGTAGGAGTGGGATACCAACCACGAAGAGAAGAATCGTGATCATGTTAATCCGAACGCCCCCGATATAGAGGTCATTGTTCGGGATAACTGTCGGCCATTGACGTGGGGTCGATCCGTTCCACTTCAAACCGATGAAGTTGAGAAGGAATGACATACCTACCGCAGTGATCAGTGGCGCAAGCTTCGGAGCATTTCTAAGTCGTCGATAGGCAAGTCGTTCAATGAGAACATTGATTACCGCGCCGAAGGCCATAACGGCGAATAGACAAGAGATAAATGTGAGCCAACCTGCTGGATTAGATTCATCTTGCTTAAACCAGACGGTGATGAAATATGAAGAGAAAACGGCGCTGAGCATGAAGAGATCGCCATGCGCAAAATTGATGAGCTCGATGATGCCGTAGACCAAGGTGTAGCCGAGGGCTATCAGAGCATAGAGAAGGCCATTTCGAAGGCCGAGGATTGCTACTTGGGCGAACTGCTGTGGAGATTCGAGGAGATTGACCAAGATCCATGCTGCGAGAACTAGCGAGATGGTGATTGCACCGATTCGCTCTATACGTTGTCTGCGGATCTGGCCGGGAGTGCCTTTGAACTTCTGCATCTCTGCGGACTTTGCCAAAACTAACTCCTAGCTACGAGAAGTTGTGAATCTGGGTGGCCACTTGCGAGGCCACCCAGATTCTTTACTGATTGATATTACTTGACGGTGATCTTCTTGACGAAGGTCTCTGTCTTGTCCTTGACGATGAGAATTGTGATGTCCCTTGAGAGGATGTCACCGTTGTCATCGAACTTCAGACGGGTACCAACTACAGACTTCGCAGCTGGGATATCGACAGTCTTCATCTTTTGGAAGACGTCCTTACGTGTTCCATTGGAACGTGCGACTGCATCAAGGATTACCTGAGCAGCAGCAGCACCATAGACGGAGAAGGAGCTTGTTGGAGCTTCCTTGTACTCCTTCTGGTATGCCTTCTGGAAATTCTCGGCTGCGCCACCCTTCGGGAACTGATCAATTGAAAGACCAGTGAAGGAGAGGTATGCACCAGCAGCTTCTGGCAATGCCAAGAAGTCTGGGTAACCGGTGAAGCCATCTGGCATCATGAACTTGACCTTGGTGTTGTCGCCGAGGAACTTAACCTTGTCCTTGACGAGCTGTCCACCATTGAGGTCGAAGATTCCGCCGACATAAACCATATCTGGCTTGAGTGCGGCGATCTTGGTGAAGAGTGCTTCGTAGTTAGGAGCCTTATCGTCCCAACCTTCGCCAGCATCTCCATCAGATAGAACTGTTAGGCCAAGCTTCTTTGCAGAAGCGGTGAATGAACGTGCAACACCTTGACCATAGGTCTGACGGTCGTTGAGGACGTAAACCTTCTGGACACCGAGGCTCTTTGCGAACTGAGCTGCGGCCGAACCCTGGTTGTCGTCAGTGGTGACAACACGCCAGTAGTTGCGGAAGCCAGTTGGGTAGTACTTGCCTGGCTCACCTGGATCCCAGTTCTTTGTAAGACCTGGGTTGGTGTTCGCGTTCGAAACCATGACCATTGGACCCTTTGGATCCTGGTTAAGGATTGGCACGATGATCTTCGCGCAACCTGAGTTGTAAGTACCCATGACTGCTACTTCGTCACGAGCTGCGACGTGTGCTTGTGCGTTCTTCGCGCACTGTGCATCGTCCCATGAACCCTTGGCTGCCGTTGAGTTGTCGTACTCACGGAACTTGATTGTGTATGGACCAGCTTTGTTGCCCATTTGCTTCAAGAGCAAACGGATCGCCTTGTTGGTCGACGCGCTCTGGTCAGCAGATCCGCCCTGCTTTGGCAGGTCAGATGAGATCCAGAGTGTCTTACCAGCAGACTGCGCGCTTGAGACAAGTCCCAAGCCGAGAGCAGCGGTTGCGATAGCAACAATTGCAATCTTTGCAGATTTGTTCTTCATTTAAGAGGTATACCTTTCCTAGGTTTCACCAGGGGTCACCCCCTGATGCAAGGGCTACCTTAGGGTGAGGTAGGGGTTCTTGACCAGATGGCGAACAAATTCGCTGACCTCTACGGGGTAACTTTTTCGTTACGACCCATGAAATTGCCCCTCTGGCAGACTTTCCGACATGGCCCAAATTCCCAGCAGATCAGATCGGGAGATTGGGGCAGACCTCGTCATCATCGGCGCAGGAATCGTCGGGGCGATGTGTGCCCATTACGCGATTGGTGCTGGGCTTCGAACAATCGTCATCGATAGAAATGCAGTAGCAAGTGGAACGACTGGTGCAGGCGAAGGCAACATCATGGTTTCGGATAAGACTCCTGGTCCAGAACTTGAGTTGGCCCTGATCTCTCGCGATCTCTGGTTTGAAGTCGGTGCGCGAGTCGGCGACACATTTGAACTTGTGGCAAAAGGTGGCGTCTCTGTAGCTCGAAACAATTCACAACCACTTCGCGATCTTGCCCATTCACAGAGCCTGGTCGGTGTCGATGCGCGAGAAGTTGGGGCTAGTGAACTCGCAACACTTGAGCCATACATCTCTCGCGAGATTAAGTATGGAGTTCATTATCCTCAAGATGCGCAATGCCAACCGATGCTTGCTGCAGCACGAATTCTCCAAGACTTTCAAGGTCGTGGTGGTCGCGTCATCCCTCATCAAGAAGTTTTATCTATTGAAGAGAGTGGTGACGGACTTGCCATTAGAACTGGAGACTCAATCTTTCGTGCCCAGAATGTCATCAATGCAGCGGGAACTTGGGCCGGTGAGATAGCAAGGCGCGCAGGTTCTGATCTTCCGATAATGCCACGGCGTGGATTCATTCTCGTCACCGCTCCACTTCCACAATACGTCTTTCACAAGGTCTATGACTCTGACTATGTCGATAATGTGGCAAGTAGCGATGCTGATCTTCAGACTTCAACTGTTATTGAGGGAACTAAAAGCGGCACAATCTTGATTGGCGCGAGCCGCGAACGTGTGGGTTATGACAAATCAATGAGCGTTCCAGTGATAAAGAAACTAGCGCGCCAAGCAACCTCTCTCTTTCCGGTACTAAGGGATGCGCAGTTGCTCAGGGTCTACAACGGATTTCGACCTTACTCTCCAGATCACCTTCCAGTTATTGGCGCTGATAGCAGGATCAAAAACCTTTATCACTGTGCGGGCCACGAAGGGGCTGGAATAGGTTTATCAGCTGCAAGTGGCAAGTTGATCGCTGAAATGATCACAGGCATCCAACCATTCATTGACCCAACGCCTTTTTCACCTGCTCGTTTTCAGATGATGGCGGTGAGGTAACGTGGAGAAATCTTTCTCCTTTGATGGTGAAGGAATTACTTTCGAACAGGGAGATAGCGTCGCAGCTGCGCTTATTCGAAACGGC
>RGOY01000014.1 GCA_010028225.1 Actinomycetota bacterium | reverse complement strand
GGGTGTGCAGTACATAGCGATGCACTGGCGGGGTCACTCCAAGGAGATGAAGACCAAGGCAAATTATGAAGATGTAGTCCGTGATGTCAGACGCGAACTTGCAGAGCGGACTGAGGCACTGGTCAATGAAGGAATCGATCCTGATCAGATCATTATTGATCCAGGTCTTGGGTTTGCAAAAGAGTCAGTCGATAACTGGGCGCTACTCAAGGACTTGGAGCGGATATCACTCTTAGGTTTTCCGCTGCTTGTAGGGGCATCGCGGAAGAGATTTCTTGGTGAACTTCTTGATGGCGCAAATACTGATGATCGCGAGAGTGCCTCGATTGCGATCACCACACTCCTGGCACGGATGGGAATATGGGGCGTTCGTACGCATAGCGTCAAGCCTCATAAGGATGCGATCAAGGTGGTTGAAAGATGGATGAGTTGAGAATTACTGGAATCCAGGCACGCGGATTCCATGGTCTCTTTGATTTCGAACAGCGCGATGGACAACTTTTTATCGTCGATTTGCTTTTACACCTTGATCTCAAGAAGGCAGGCAACTCTGACTCGATTGAAGATACTGTTGATTACGGCGCAATGACTGCGCGGGTCAAAGAACTCATCGAATCAGGGCCATATCGACTAATCGAAAGATTGGCTGAAATAATTGCCACTTCCCTGAAGGAGGAGTTTGCACTCTCCACAATCGAAGTGACAGTTCACAAGCCCGAAGCTCCTGTTGGAGTGAAGGTCGATGACATCTCTGTGACTATTCGGCGATGAGAGCAGTAATTGCACTTGGTTCTAATCTAGGAGACCGCGAAAGCTACATTCAAAGTGCGCTCAAAGAAATGGCCACTTTTCTGACTATCGAGCGAGTTTCTACTCTGATCGAGACCGAGCCCGTGGGTGGGCCACCACAGGGTGACTATCTCAATGCTGTAGTTCTCGGTGAATGCGAACTTGAAGCCGAGGAACTTCTCAAGAAACTGATGGAGATTGAGAAGAATCTCGGGAGAGTAAGAGAAGAGATTAATGGTCCACGCACAATCGACCTGGACATCATCTCTATGGGAGATCTGGTGATTCAATCCGAGAATCTCTCACTGCCACACCCAAGGGCTCACTTGCGCAGATTTGTGCTGGAGCCATGGCTTGAAGTTGATCCTGAAGCCCAACTTGTCGGCCGCGGTAGCGTCAAAGAACTCTTGAGGTCAATCAAGCCTTCTTAAATCCCTTTGGACATTTGGGATTTGTCGCAGTCACCTTTTTCTTTGTCGCTCCCTTGACGCATGTAATTGTTTTCTTCGCATTTTGCTGACTTAATTTCACTTTGATTGTTGGACTTGAGAAAGTGAAACCAGCGGCACGTAATCTAATCAGACCATCTTTCTCACTTACTGATTCAGTGGAAATTACATTTGTACCGCCATCGCTTTCGATGGAGACTGTTGCTGAGATAGGGGCATCACTGAAGCCATAGAGGCAACGTGCTACATCGCTTCGCATGGTCAGGTCGTAACTTCCAAGGTGCTTAGTGGTTCCATCACTCGTGTAGTGAGGCGCAGCAACTTTGTATTCAAGTGATCCTGTTGTTTTGTTGAAGGTTGGTGGTCCGTCACTGTAGACAGATGCGTTGGAGTTGATGACACCAACCAGGCCCTTGCCAGCAGAGCACTGTGAGTATTGGCCACTCTGGTCTTCAACACTTTGTAGATTCCATCGGGTACGCATCGCGCTCGCCTTATCTGAAATCAATGGCAGCCAGGCATTGAAGTGCTTGATACTTCGCTCACCTGCCTCATTGAGATAAGTGAGAATCGTGCGCGATTCACCATCTTTGATGAGGAGTTCTGATGCTGGTTTTCCTGGGCGCCACTTTCGGCCATCAACTCCTTGCTCATAGAGGCTTCGAATCTCTGCAGTTGTGTCCTTCCATTTACTCCAAGTGATCACCGCACCGACCTTTGAAGGATTGCCCGAGATGGTCATTTCAAAGCCATTTTGAGCGGGGAGAATTTTTGTTCCTAATTTGAAATTGTTGACACGGCCAACCATCCAACCCGGCACGCCTTTGCTCAGCCGGACTGTCATCTCAAAGTTGAGAGAGGTATCGAATGCTTTTGTGAGTGCGCACCTTCCTTCGGCAGCAACGAAACATCCTTGTTCAAGTGAAGATGAGTTGCCCGTAAGGATTCCGTCCTCGAGAGTCATAACCACTTCTTTGTAGTCGGATGAGTTGACCATCTCCACCGGCTGCAGCGCGTATTTCATATCGAATCGAGTCACCCGGGAGTCGTTGCCGGCAGCTCGGCTCTCTGCGGCCCCATTGACGCTGAGTTCGACTCCAGCAATGAGAGCGTAATCAAGTGAAGTAGCGCCATCTTTGATAGTCCAAATTGTTGCACCACTGCCATCAGGAATTCCTTGCTTCTTATCACCGGAGAATGAGTGACGCGATACGAGTACCTCTTTTTGCTCGCCAATTAGTTTTGTTCCATCCGGTTTTGTCGCAGCGAATGAGACGATGCAATCGAGATCTGCATCTGATTCGCATTTATCAAAGAGCGCACGGATTATGAGATTCAATCCAGGCTTAAGGCATTCACTATCTTCAAGGCTCTTACAGACGGCGCTAGCGAAGTTGAGCTGGCCACTGCCTGAATTTTGATTTGGCTTGGCATAGATGTGTGAAGGTAGCCCCCAATCTTTGCCCGTATTGTCGAAGTTGACGCCATGCCATCCATCTTCCAGTTTCATATCTACTCGAAACCGTTCCTCCGAATCACCTGTTGTCGCACGTGATGTAAAAGTTGAGCTGATGAGTAGGGCGAAGATGAGAGACGAATAGATCGAAAACTTCTTTACTCGATGGCTACCAAGAGGCCGCATCGTCTCTCCTTTAATAGTCGGGTATCGGAAAGGGCTGTTGCTTCCCCCACCGTCACATAAGGGCATTTTTATGCAGTCGGAGTGCAAGACTCAATAGGTCTATCCTTGGCCAGTTGGGTTCTCCAACATGCGCCCGGTACCGAAGTGGACTGGAGCCAGAGGAAGTGATGCTATGAATGAGATCGCCGAGCGTGAGTCGGGCATTGAGGCTTTCCGAAAGACTCTGGCTTCACCGGTGATCTTTGTGCCAACCATGGGCGCGCTCCATGATGGTCATGCCGCCCTGATTTCCAAAGCTAGGCAGATCTCGGCTTCGGTCGTAGTCAGTGTCTTTATCAATCCGCTGCAATTTGATAGTTCATCGGACCTAGAGAAATATCCAGTGAGTCATGAAGCCGACCGAAAAATTGCTGAGTTGGCTGGGGCTAAATTCATTTGGATTCCAAGCTATGACGAGGTCTATCCAGGAGAAATTCAAAAGATCAGCGCAGGTCCACTTGGAAAGATTTTTGAAGGAGATTCAAGGGATGGTCATTTTGACGGAGTCCTCACCGTCGTCAAGAGACTATTTGATTCTGTCCGTCCAGATAAAGCAATCTTTGGCGAGAAGGACTTCCAGCAACTATTCCTTATCAAGAAAATGATCAAAGAACTCAACTTGAAGGTAGAGGTCATCTCCCACCCCACAGTTCGAGATGAAGATGGGCTTGCACTCTCCTCGCGAAATACTCGATTGACATCCGAAGGAAGAATGGCCGCAAAAGTGATTTACCAGGCATTGGCTAAAGCATCTACATCCACAAAGCCTCGTCTGACTCTTCATCAAACTCTGATGAGTGAGCCACGTTTGAAGATTGACTACGCAGAGGTCATTGACGAGCGAGATTTCACAATCGTTGAAGATGGCGATGAGAATCCTCATCGACGTTTGATAGTTGCAGGATGGATTGATGATGTGCGCTTAATCGATAACATGAAGATTGCAGGAAGATCATCATGAGATTGCTTGCTCCGGCTCCAGGGTGGAGTACTTCGTGCGATGTCATCGTCGTTGGGTCAGGCGTTGCTGGATTGACTACTGCGCTTCAGATTCGTTCACACAATCTCAAAGTAATCCTGGTTACGAAGGCAAGAATCGATGAGGGTTCTACTCGCTGGGCGCAGGGCGGTATCGCGGCAGCACTTGGACCAGGGGATTCGCCCGAGGCGCATAAACAAGACACACTCAATGCAGGCGCAGGACTCTGTGATCCGAGTGCAGTCGAAGTTCTAGTCACTGAAGGTCCCGAAGCGGTTCGACGACTTATTGCTCGCGGAGCCGTCTTTGATAAATCAGCCACAGGTGAGATTGCACTGACTCGAGAAGGTGGCCATCTTAGAAATCGCATCCTCCATGCTGGTGGCGACGCGACAGGAGCAGAGGTCTCTCGAGCACTCCTCAAAGCTGTTCAAGAAGATGACGGAATCGAGGTAATCGAACACGCTCTTGTCCTAGATGCGCTTCTTACTGAGCAAGGTGAGATTGCGGGAGTGACACTGCATGTCATTGGTGAAGGAACAAGAGATGGCGTAGGTCAGATTGAAGCGGGCGCAGTAGTCATCGCAACAGGAGGTCTTGGACAAGTTTTTTCACAGACCACAAATCCCTCTGTCTCTACGGGTGATGGTGTCGCACTCGCACTTCGTGCTGGTGCAAAGGTGGCTGACGTTGAGTTCATCCAGTTTCACCCCACCGTTCTCTATCTCGGTGAGAACTCGCATGGACAACAACCTTTGATCAGCGAAGCGGTTAGAGGCGAGGGCGCATTTTTGGTCAATGAAAACGATGAGCGCTTTATGGTCAAAGCGCATCCGCTCGCAGATCTGGCGCCACGCGATATCGTGGCAAAAGAGATCGAACGCCAGATGCGCGATCGAAATCTCAGCAATGTTTGGCTTGATGCTCGCTCGATAGCAAACTTTGCTTCGCGTTTTCCCACTATCCATCACTCATGCCAATCACATGGAATCGATCCGAGTAGAGAATTGATTCCAGTGGCTCCTGCGGCGCACTATGCATCGGGTGGAATCAGGGTAGATCTCAATGGCAGGAGCACCGTCTCTGGGCTCTATGCCTGCGGTGAAACTGCCTGTACCGGTGCGCATGGAGCGAATCGTTTGGCCTCGAATTCTCTGCTCGAAGGATTGGTCTTTGGTGCGCGAATTGCCTTTGATATTGCACTCTCACTCAAACGCGGAAAGGTAGCTGCCATCGATAAGCGAAGTCCCTATCTCATCGATGCATCGGCCAGAAAGCTGATTCAAAATACTATGAGCCGAAATGTTGGCGTTGTTCGAAATAGTGAAGGCCTGGCTCGAGCCGCTGATGAACTCGAAAAAGTCCGCCTGACAATCTCCAATGACCCTTTCATAGACTCGTGGGAGACAAGCAACCTATTTCTCCTTGCAAAAGCAATTGCAACATCAGCCTTGATTCGCGCTGAGAGCCGCGGCTCACACTGGCGGGAAGATTTCCCTCAAGCACTTGATCGATGGTTGCTGCGAATCGAACAGCGCTTAGAGGCAGGAAAATTAGTTTCGAATGAGGCACCACTTTCGATTGAAGATGTCAGTGAGAGGAGATGGTGATGTTAGAGATTAATGAGGAAATCATCAGGCTCGTCGATAAAGCCATCGAAGAAGATTTAGTTGGTGGCATTGATGTGACTTCAGTGGCGACAATTCCCGAAGGGATGGAGAGTGTCGCTAAGTTTGTTGCAAAAGCAGAAGGCGTGATTGCTGGAATAGAGATTGCTGGACTTGTCATGAGACGTTCTGGCGTTGCAGGGTTTGAGGCGCTCCGAAGTGATGGTGACTCACTCAAGCGAGGTGATCTCATCGCAACAGCATCAGGAGATACACGATCAATACTGCTCTCTGAGCGGACGGCTCTGAACTTCATGACACACTTAAGTGGAATAGCGACTCTCACTTCTCGTTGGGTGAGTGCAGTAGCAGGAACAAAAGCAAAGATTCGAGACACAAGGAAGACAACCCCAGGACTTCGCACCCTCGAAAAATATGCCGTTCGCCTTGGAGGTGGCGTCAATCACCGCTTCACTCTCTCAGAGCAGGCCTTAATCAAAGACAATCACATTGCAGCCAGTGGTTCCCTCACTAATGCCTTCGCTTCAATACGAAGAGAGTTTCCGGATATTGAAGTTGAAGTCGAGGTCGATAATTTGGATCAACTTCGCGAAGCATTGGGTTGTGGTGCGACTTTGATCATGTTGGACAACATGGATCTTGAGATGACGATCCAGGCTGTCAAGATAACTGCAGGTCAAGCAAGACTGGAATCGTCAGGTGGCCTCTCACTTGAGAACGCTCGCGCTTATGCAATGAGTGGCGTCGACTTCCTTGCAGTTGGAGCCCTTACCCATTCTGCACCAGCGCTGGATATCTCCTTGGATATTTCAGATTCAAATTCCCCGTCGAAAGGATCGAAGTAGCCATGCTCCTCACTGTTGATATCGGCAACACCAATACAGTCTTAGGAATTTTTGATGGTGACAGACTCGTGCAGTCGTGGCGAGTCAAGACTGACTCACGAAATACATCTGATGAATTAGTACTTCAGTATCGAGCGCTCGTGGCCGACTATAAGATTTCTGGCCTTGCAGTGAGCTCAACAGTTCCCGCAGCGCTTCGTGAAGTAAGAGCGATGATCTCTCGCTATTTCAAGGGCCTTAAGACAGTAATCGTTGAACCTGGCGTTAAGACAGGAGTGCCACTTCTTGTGGACAACCCAAAGGAAATAGGCGCGGATCGAATCGTGAACTCACTTGCCGCGCACACGCTCTATCCCAACGGTCCCGCCATCGTCGTCGATTTTGGTACATCAACGAACCTCGATGTGGTCTCGCCTAAAGGTGAATTCCTCGGTGGTGCGCTTGCGCCAGGAATAGAGATCTCTATTGATGCACTTGCCCAGCGTGCGGCACAGCTTCGCAAAGTTGAACTGACGAAACCAAGGTCGGTTATTGGTAAGAACACAGTAGAAGCCTTGCAATCGGGAGCGATCTATGGATTTGCAGGTCAGGTAGACGGTCTTGTCGATCGAATAACTGAAGAGTTGGCCAAGTTATACCCAGATTCTGCAGAGATCTCGGTGATTGCAACTGGTGGGCTAGCGCCGTTGGTCCTTGGTATCAGCGAAACAATCGAGTTTCATGAACCAGATCTCACACTTATCGGCTTGCGTCTCCTTCATGAAAGGAACTAGCCGATAGAGTTGGCGCATCATGAGTGATCTCAGCGATGACCTGGACGATTTGCCAGAACAGCTTCGAATCCGCAGAGAGAAGCGTCAAAGCCTCTTTGATCGTGGAATTGAGCCTTATCCTGTTGCAGTTCCTAGAACTTCGACTCTCAAGGAATTGCGTGAGCGTCACTCAGCCCTTGCCATTGATGTAGCAACTGGAATTACAGAGAGCGTCACCGGACGGGTTATCTTCAAGCGCGATACAGGAAAACTTTGTTTTGCGACACTTCGAGAAGGCGATGGGACCGAACTTCAGGCGATGTTCTCACTCGACAAGGTCGGCGAGGAACTACTTGAATCATGGAAGGGTGATGTAGACCTTGGCGATTTAGTTTCCGTTACTGGGGAAGTAATCACCTCAAAACGTGGTGAACTATCGATTCTGGCATCCACCTACGCGATTGCTGCGAAGACACTGAGGCCTCTCCCAGTAGAACATAAACCACTCTCTGAAGAGACCCGAGTACGGCTGCGATATGTGGACCTGATTGTCAGACCCGAAGCGCGTGAAATGGCGCGGACAAGACCGACTGTGATGCGCTCGCTACGCGAATCATTTCATTCTCGAGGATTCGTTGAAGTAGAGACTCCAATGCTTCAAGTAATGCATGGTGGTGCAACTGCTCGACCATTTAAAACAAAGAGCAATGCCTATGACATCGACCTATTCCTCAGGATCGCTCCAGAACTCTTCTTGAAGCGCTGTGTTGTCGGGGGTATAGAGAAGGTTTATGAGATCAATAGAAACTTTAGGAATGAAGGGGCAGATTCAAGCCACTCGCCAGAGTTTGCGATGATCGAGACTTATTGGTCGTATGCCGATTGGGATGCGATGGCAACGCTCACTCGTGAGTTGGTGCAAGAGAGCGCTAAGGCGATTTCAGGCTCGCACGTTGTTCGACATTTCGATGGACGCGAGAGCGACCTCGGTGGTGTTTGGCCAGAGCGAGACTTCTACCAGGTGATGAGCGAAGGTGTTGGCGAGGAGCTAAGTCCAGAAACTTCTTTCAAAGATCTTCAGTCAATCGCTGGAAAATTGGGCATAAAGATCGATCCGAAGTGGATTCACGGAAAGTTAGCAGAAGAGATTTTTGAGTCAGTTGCTGGAGACTTATTGAAAGGTCCGATTTTTATCAAGGGATACCCTGTCGATACCTCACCACTGGTTCGTGGCCATAGAAATCGTTCGGGTATTGCAGAGAAATGGGATCTCTATGTGGATGGATTCGAACTTGCAACTGGATACTCAGAGCTCGTCGACCCTGTGATCCAGAGAGAACGTTTAGTAGAGCAAGCAAAACTCGCTGCAAAGGGTGATTTGGAAGCGATGCAAGTCGACGAAGACTTCCTTCGCGCGATGGAATTCGGTATGCCACCTATGGGTGGAATGGGAATGGGTGTGGATCGACTTTTGATGGCCCTTACTGGCCTTGGTATTCGAGAGACAATTCTTTTTCCTCTTGTGAAGCCAGAGGATTGAAAGTGATTGAAGGAATCACAGTTCGTCCAGCGCAAACAAAAGACATCCGAACTATTCGAAAGTTAATCGATCTCTATTCACTTCAGAGACGGTTATTAGAGAAGGAGACAGTCACGCTCTATGAGAGCGTGCAAGAGTTCACTGTCGCAGAACGTGAGGGTGAAGTTATTGGATGCGGCGCTCTTCATGTGATGTGGGAAGACCTCGCTGAAGTTCGCACACTCGCAGTTTTTGAGGAGTATCGCGGTAAAGGTATCGGTGCGATGATGCTTGAAGAGATTTTCAATCGCGCTCTTGCCCTCGGCGTCAAGCGAATTTTCTGTCTCACCTTTGAGACAGAATTCTTTGCTCGTCACGGATTCAAAGAAATTGAAGGTGCGCCGGTTGATCAAGATGTTTACACTCAACTCCTTCGTTCGTATGACCAAGGCGTTGCGGAATTCCTTGATTTAGAGAGTGTCAAGCCCAATACTCTGGGAAACACCAGAATGCTCAGGGTTCTCTAACCCCACAATATTTTGGGTCTTTTCGGGCATAACCTGGCCATATCTGGGGTTGAAGAAATCACCGCTGGCGAAATCAGGCTCCTTGGCTAGGCTTGGGGAGAGCTGAAAAAGGAGATAACTGATGTTTGAGCGCTTTACAGATCGAGCCCGTCGCGTGGTCGTCCTGGCCCAAGAAGAGGCTCGCATGCTCAACCACAATTACATCGGCACCGAACACATCCTCCTCGGCCTGATCAAAGAAGGCGAAGGCGTCGCAGCTAAGGGACTTGAGGCTCTCGGAATTTCATTAGACGGGGTACGAACCCAAGTAGAAGAAATTATTGGACAAGGTCAACAAGCTCCATCTGGACATATCCCATTTACGCCTCGCGCGAAGAAAGTCCTTGAACTCTCACTGCGCGAAGCGCTCCAACTTGGACACAACTACATCGGCACCGAACACATCCTCCTCGGTCTGATTCGCGAAGGTGATGGAGTTGCAGCACAGGTCCTTGTAAAACTTGGGGCAGACCTCAATCGTGTAAGACAACAGGTAATCCAACTCCTCTCCGGTTACCAAGGGAAAGAGGCAGTCACCTCGGGCGGTCCTGCTGAAGGAACACCATCAACCTCACTTGTCCTCGATCAGTTTGGCCGAAACCTCACTCAAGCAGCGCGTGAGACGAAACTTGATCCAGTTATTGGTCGTGAGAAAGAGATAGAGCGCGTCATGCAAATTCTCTCTCGTCGCACCAAGAACAATCCAGTACTCATTGGCGAGCCAGGCGTTGGAAAGACTGCAGTTGTTGAAGGTCTCGCGCAAGCAATCGTCAAAGGCGATGTCCCAGAGACTTTGAAGGGCAAACAGCTCTACTCACTTGACCTCGGCGCTCTTGTTGCAGGCTCTCGTTACCGCGGTGATTTTGAAGAGCGTTTGAAGAAAGTACTGAAAGAAATTCGCACTCGCGGCGACATCATCCTCTTCATTGATGAGATTCATACTCTCGTTGGAGCTGGCGCTGCTGAAGGAGCGATTGATGCTGCCAGCATCTTGAAGCCAATGCTCGCTCGAGGCGAACTCCAGACCATCGGCGCAACAACTCTCGATGAGTATCGAAAGCATCTTGAGAAGGATGCGGCTCTTGAACGTCGATTCCAGCCAATCCAAGTGGCTGAGCCTTCAGTCGCTCACACAATTGAAATCCTCAAGGGTCTTCGCGATCGCTACGAGAATCACCACAAAGTCACAATCTCTGACTCCGCGCTCGTCTCTGCTGCGACTCTTGCAGATCGCTATATCTCTGATCGATTCCTTCCTGATAAGGCGATTGATCTGATTGATGAGGCTGGTTCAAGACTTCGCATTCGAAGAATGACTCAACCTCCTGAGATCCGTGCATTCGATGACAAGATCGCAGAGGTACGTAAAGAAAAGGAATCTGCGATTGACGCGCAGGACTTCGAGAAGGCTGCATCGCTTCGAGATAACGAGAAGGCTCTGATGCAAGAGAAGATCGAGAAAGAGAAGTCGTGGAAGGCTGGCGATCTCGATGTTGTCGCAGATGTCGATGAAGAATTGATCGCAGAGGTTCTTTCCACCGCGACCGGCATCCCTGTCTTCAAGTTGACTGAAGCGGAGACAGCACGGTTGCTTCGGATGGAAGAAGAGCTCCATAAGCGAGTTATCGGACAAGAACAGGCGATTCATGCACTCGCTCAGGCGATACGTCGTACCCGAGCAGGTCTCAAAGATCCACGTCGCCCTGGTGGTTCCTTCATCTTCGCAGGTCCTTCTGGTGTCGGAAAGACGGAGCTATCGCGAACTCTTGCATCCTTCCTCTTCGGTGATGAAGATGCTTTGATCCAACTCGATATGTCTGAGTACTCCGAGAAGCACACCGCATCACGTCTTTTTGGTGCTCCTCCTGGTTTCGTCGGATATGACGAAGGTGGACAGTTGACGGAGAAGGTACGTCGTCGACCATTCTCTGTAGTTCTCTTCGATGAGATTGAGAAAGCGCATCCAGATATCTTTAATTCGCTTCTTCAGGTTCTCGAAGATGGACGTCTCACTGATGCACAAGGGCGTGTCGTCGATTTCAAGAACACGATAATCATCATGACTACAAACCTTGGAACTCGTGACATTTCTAAATCACTCTCACTCGGCTTCATCAATGCCAGTGACTCGGTAGGTAACTACGAGCGGATGAAGGCGAAAGTTCAAGACGAGCTCAAGTCTCACTTCCGTCCAGAGTTCCTCAACAGGATCGATGACATCATCGTCTTCCACCAGTTGACTGAGGAAGAGATCGTCCAGATTGTTGATTTGATGATTGCTAATCTTGAGAATCGACTTAAGGCGAAAGATATGGGCATCGAACTAACCAGCGCTGCCAAGACGATCTTGGCGAAACGTGGCTACGACCCAGTATTGGGCGCTCGCCCACTTCGTCGAACAATCCAGCGTGAAATCGAAGATGTCCTCTCAGAGAAGATCCTCTTCGGTGACTTGAAGGCGGGTCAGATCGTGGTCATTGATGTCGAGGGCGAAGAGGGCAGTGAGAGTTTCAAGTTCACTGGTCTTTCGAAAGAGGCGCTTCCAGATACTCCGGAAGACCTCACTGAGGGTTCAGCTCAAGCCTGATTTCACTTCGCTAGTGAGTAACGAGAGTTGCTTGCCTGGATGAAGCCTTCCTCGATCAATTCGGCTAGAGCAACTTCTAGTTGGCTCTTCTCCTGCCAATTGAATTCTTCTAGACGCAGTGGTCGATCGCTTTCGCGAAGTCTCTGCAAGATTGCACCGCGGCACTGTCGCTTGGTGCCTGCCCAAGCTTGAGCTTTCCGTGGCTGCATCGAGGGCGGCTTTCCATTTCGAAGCCAGAGACATGATGTTGCAACCGGACAGAGATCACATAGCGGATTTTTTGCTGTGCAAATAAGTGCACCAAGCTCCATCACCGCTGCTGACCAGGTTGGACCAAAGACTGGGCGTTCTTGTCGCTCTCGTTTATCTGCACTTTGCTTGGGGTGTTGCTCTCCATCAATGAGGCGGGCAAAGACTCGACGGATATTTATATCCATCACATTATGACTTTGGCCAAATGCAAATGTTGCGATTGCTTTCGCGGTGTAATCACCTACTCCAGGGAGTGCTTTCAAAGTTTCGACATCTCGGGGAACTTGATTGTCAAAATCTGAGGCGATGACTTTGGCAGCTTCCCAGAGTCGAAGTGCACGTCGTGGATAACCGAGCCTTCCCCAAGCTTTGATTACTTCACTCTTGTCGGATTCGGCTAATGCCCGTGGCTCTGGCCAACGCGAGATCCACTCATTCCACTTCGGCAGTACACGTACGACTGGAGTTTGTTGCAACATGAATTCACTGATCATCACGCCCCAGGGTGATGTCGACCGCCAGGGAAGTTCGCGTTTGTTCTCTTCAAACCACCTAGTTACTTCATCCAGCATTGTTAAGACCCGATTCGAACTCGCCCGATCGCTTGTTCGATACGACCAACCTCGACGATCTCCATTCCAGCAATCTTCACATCACTTCCTGCTGGCACAAGAGCTTTCTTGAATCCCAGGCGGAAGGCTTCATTGAGTCGTTGGCTTACTCCCTGAACGCGGCGAATCTCGCCGGCAAGCCCAACCTCACCGAGCGCGATGAGATCTGCAGGAAGTGCAAGACCCTGTGCCCCCGAAGCAACAGCAAGTGCCACTGCGAGATCGACAGCGGGTTCGGTGATGCGCATTCCACCTACGGTTGCGACATAGATATCACGTCCGCTCAACTTCACACGAGCGCGTAACTCCAGTACAGCGAGCGTCATCGCTGTCCGTGAATTCTCAAGACCGCTTGTGACGCGACGGGCATTTCCATAATCCACATCTTTATCGTTTCCGACAAGGGCTTGAATCTCAGCAAGTAGCGGTCTGCGACCTTCGAGTGCAACTGTTACACAAGTTCCTGGTACGGGTTCGGCATGACGTGTGGTGAAGAGTCCAGTGGGATCAGGGAGCGCTTCGATTCCTCCATCGTTGAGGTCGAAGCAACCGACTTCATCACTTGGCCCGAATCGATTCTTTGTCGCACGAACTAGGCGCAGGCGTGAATGGCGCTCGCCCTCAAACTGCAAGACCACGTCGACGATGTGCTCGAGAAGTCTGGGCCCTGCAATCGAGCCATCTTTGGTGACATGTCCTACCAGAACGAGTGTGATGGATCGTTCTTTACAGACTCGAATCAAAGCTGCTGCTACCTCTCGAACTTGAGAGACGCTACCTGGAGCGCTATCAATCGAATCTGCGCCAATTGTTTGTATTGAGTCAATGACAAGGAGTGAAGGATTCACTTCTTCTAAGTGAGTGAGAATCGCACCAAGGTCGTTCTCGGCAGCGAGCATGAGATTTGGTGAGAGCGCTTTCAATCGTTCGGCACGGAGTCGAACTTGTGATGCCGATTCTTCACCGCTGATGTAAAGCGTTCGAGCGTCATGCATCGCCGCAACTGTGAGAAGTAGTGTTGATTTTCCTACGCCAGGTTCTCCCGCTAAGAGAATGGCAGCGCCTGGGACCAATCCACCACCGAGCACTCGATCAAGTTCTGAGATCCCACTCGTCTTTGATGTAGCAGCCTCTAGTTCGACATCTTTGATCGGCATCGCAGGAGATGTCACTGAAGAAGGCTGGAGTGAGGCCCGCTTTGGCGCTGCGCTCTCGATAAGAGTTCCCCAAGCCTGACATTCACCACAACGCCCAACCCATTTAGCGCTATTCCACCCACATTCGCTGCAACGGTAGGGATCCTTTGCGCTCTTGGATTTTGCAGTCGCCATAGCTACCTCTTTGCAGCAAGTGTGGCTGGATGAACGGGAATCAAAGGAATTAGTTTCTTCTTTGCAGTTGATCTGAGCTTCATTCGTTTATCGCAGTGAGCGCTAAGGATGCGGTAAGAGTCATTTCCTATAAGTTGGATCAACTCCTTTGCATGAGTGAGATAGACCGGATTCTCTGCAGTATGTGCCTCAGTATTACTGGTGCAATACCAATCAAAGTCGGCTCCGCCTTCACCCCATGCCATGCGCTCATACTCTCCTATGACGGTGACAGCGATCTTCTCATCGCCGATAAGGCGCTCTTCAAAGGTGCGAAGGATAGGCAGTTGCCAACAAGCATCCGGCTTAGTCTCGTAGAACTCACTCCCTTCGCGCAGCGAGAGAAGATGGAGTGCACAACCCATCCCCCCGCTAAATCCTTTGCGATTAAGGAAGATGCAAGAGTCCTGGACTTTACGAGTCTTGCGGTCACCATCAAGGCCAATCTCGCTGATGGAGAGCTTGCCGCGCACCTTGGCGACTTCATGGAACTGCCAGATATCTGGAGTAAGTCGAGTGGCCGCTTTCTTCACTCGCTTCTCATCATCCCCACGGATCGTGATCCACTCCTTGAGCTTGTTTTTCATTTTGGATTGACGGAATCTTTGATGACTTTTAGCAACACAACAACTATTCCAATCCAGAAGATGTAGCTTATCGTGTAGTCAACCATTGAAATACATCCACAATCCCGATTGTCGCAAAGAACCAGACGATGCAGGAAAATACAAAGGTTGCGACTAGGAACAATCTGCTCATTGTCTGGCTACGATGAGAAATCCGATGTTGGCAATGGAGTAGCCACCAAAGGTGATAGCCATAGGGATATTCCCCTTGATGTAAAAATCAACTGCCGTGGCGACATAACACGCTGTACAGATGGCTATACCTATGAAGCCCATCAGATCCTACCAATCGGGATCTTCGTTGGTCTCTTGCTTCTTGTTCTTCGGGACATACGGAGGCCCGAATTTCAGGCTGAGATACTTGGCCCCCTTCTGGCTTGTCTGCTGCCAGATGGAAACCTCGTACTC
>RGOY01000130.1 GCA_010028225.1 Actinomycetota bacterium | reverse complement strand
GTTGGAGCGGTAACTTCAATCACACGAACGTCAGCCACTCTTAGCGCGACTATTAATGCGCGTGGAAATACAACAACTCCGACGCTTACCTGGGGGCTAGTTGATGGATCTCTAACGAACATTAGCCTCGCCTCAGTCACTTCAGATAACGTCAATGTCACGAGCAATATCTCGGGATTGCTTCCCGGTCGAAGATATCAAGTTACTTCAAGCGTTAGTCCGGGCACGAGTCAAGATGTGGGCGGTCGACCAATCTATTTCACGACGAATCCTGACTCGGTGACAAGCGTTTCTTATACCTCTACAACCTCCGCACTTACAGTTTCATGGACGGCGATGGCTAGTGGCAACGGGTACGGGTTTAGTTACGACGTCACACTCTCGCTTAATGGAAATGCGGTTGGTTCAGGTTGTTCAAACATAACTGCATCAAGTGGAGGAAGATCCAGTTGCACTTTGAGCGGATTAACGGCAAACACGACTTACTCTGTAAGCATCACGGCTTCAATCACAGGAGGCGATTATGGAAATGGGGCATCTGAAGCGTACATATTGAGTGCCGCAACTGATCCAAATATTGCAACTATCACTTTGAACGTTAATAGTGGAAATCACACAATCGCACGAGGTTCAACAATCAACATAGTCGCCACGACAAACGTGGCAGGAGCTGTGACTTTCAAGGCTAACGGGAGAGAAATAAAAGAGTGCAAACAGAAAGCCACTTCCTCATTGCAGGCCACATGCACGTGGCGTCCTTCTACCCATGGAACATTGACCTTTACTGCATTCTTCAATCCAACAAGTAATCAATATACGAATGTGACAAGTGCGAAGACTTCCGTCTTGATGACTAGGCGGACTAGTCGCAGCTAAAAAGTTGACTGAAAAATTGATTCTTCTCTAGAAATAAAAACGGGCCCCAGATGACTGAGGCCCATTTAGATGAACTACTTACTTGATAGTGACCTTTGCGCCTGCTGCTTCAAGAGCTGCCTTCGCCTTATCAGCCACATCCTTCTTCACGTTCTCAAGAAGTGTTGCTGGGGTGGCATCAACCAGATCCTTGGCCTCCTTGAGACCAAGTGCTGAGTTGAGTGCGCGTACTTCCTTAATCACTGCAATCTTCTGAGATCCAGCGTCATCAAGGACGACGGTGAACTCATCTTGTGCAGCGGCTGCTTCGCCACCTGCAGCGCCGCCAGCGGCGACAACTGCGACTGGTGCGGCAGCAGTGACATCGAATTCCTTCTCGAATGACTTCACGAACTCAGAGAGTTCTACCAAAGTCATCTCCTTGAACTGACCGAGTAGTTCGTCGGTGCTGAGCTTTGCCATTTTCGTTTCCTTTTCCTTTGGTTTTCTCTGTTATTCGCTTTGTGGTTCGGTTGCAGTTTCAACTGCAGGTTCTGCAGATGCTTCAGCTACAGGAGCTTCAGCAACTGCTTCAGCTACTACTTCAGCTGCGGGTGCTTCTTGCGCTGGTGCAGCCTCAGTGACGGCAGCGGCAGGTGCGCCACTTTCCATCTTGATGCGTAGTGCATCAAATACTTGTGCGGCCTTTGCCATCGAAGCCTTCATTGCACCAGCCAACTTCGAGAGCAAGACTTCGCGAGACTCAAGGTCTGCAAGCTTCATGATCTCTTCAGCGGAGACGCGCTTTCCTTCGTAGATCCCGCCCTTGATGACAAGTGCTGGATTCTCTTTCTGGAAAGTCTTCAATGACTTTGCAGCAGCGATTGGATCACCTTTGATGAAGGCAAGAGCAGAAGGTCCAGCAAGGAGTGAATCATCGATATCGACTCCTGCATCCTTCGCTGCGATCTTCGTCAGGGTGTTCTTTACAACCGAATACTTGGTCTCTGCACCAAGTGATCGGCGTAGTTCCTTCATCAAGGTCACGGTAAGACCGCGATACTCGGTGAGGATCGTCGCTTGTGCCGATTTGAAGTCTTCAACCAATTCGGCGACAGCGGCTGTCTTCTCAGGGCGAGCCATCAGGCTTCCTTTCTATATCCAACGATTGTTCGTGGATTTCGCCAGTCTTTCCGGCTATAAATGAAGAAAACCCCGGCGCATAGAGACGCCCGGGGTAAACCGTTCGAACCTATGCGGGCTGTCTTTCGACATTTACTTCGAGTTTGTTTCGATTTCTCGAATCAGACTCGAGACCAGCAGTCTTTGGTGAGGAGGCAGATAGTAGGAGAGCTACCTGCCTCCAGTCAAAACGCTCATCCGATCTGCCGGCCCGTTGGATTCACGTGCGAAACCAACGAGCCGACCATCGAAATGAGATCTAGCCTCCGTAAATAGAGGTCCAGTTGTCTATCTTCATGACGTACCACTGTCCGCCCTCGACTGCCTGCGGTAGCCATGTTGCTGTCGCTGTGTCCAAATCTGGGCGTGACTTTGCCGCTGGGGCGTGGATTTGTGCGACATACAAGTAGTACTTTGCCTTGTCGTTCTTTCCAGTTCTCAAGAATTCAGATACGTCGACGATACCGCTCGACTCTTCATCTTGAGTTATGAAACCACTGCCTCCAGTTACAAAGTACTCATCTTTGAACTTTGCGACGACCGCAACTTTTTTCGAGTTGATGTTGTACGCAATAATGCGAGCGACGAGTGCGTTATTGCCTGGATCCTCTTGAATCAAAACATTTCCAGCGTCATCGACAACGATATTGTCAGGTTTGCTTAACAGCGGCTCTTCACCACCGTTGAGTAACATTTCCAACGTCGCGCCTTTGAGAGGAGTCTTAACATCTACAAATCGAAGTCGCCATAGCGCTCCACCATCACGTGAGACGGTAGGTGTTGCAGGATTTGGGGCAGTTGCTATCGGGTCCTTATTAGATTCTGTAGTTACGAAGTAGAAATCATTCGGATTCTTCGGATCGAAATGACCATCTTCGACACGCGCTAGCTCGACACCTTTTTCGCGTGCAGCGGCGTTTTGGCTCACGCCGTTGGCGTTCCAATCGACTTCAGTGAAAGAGACAGCAACTGGCTTGTTTTTTCCATACTTGGTTCGAAACTCATTGTCGTTGGCAAAGAGTTCTGAGGAAGTGGCAGAGAGAACATAATTCTTTCCGTTGTTCAAGCCTGCCTTCTCATACCAAGTTCCCTTTTTGCTCTTCTGTCCGACATACATCCAGAGTTGGCTATCCGTAGCACTTCCGTCTTCAAGGCCAAGTACGACAGTCGATTTGCCCGAGGTGTTTGAAGGAACCAAATTTTCCCACGAAGCAAGGCCTAGTCGAGGAAGTTGTACCAAATCTCCCGACATAGTCGCTGCAAAGGCTCGACTCTCATCGCCACCTTCTTCACCCGCGAAATAGATGTGGCCCTCATAGCCAGTCTTGGTTGCTTTGTCATAAAGACCATTCTCTGCCGAGAGCGTTGCAGAGCAGAATCGATTGAATAGCCGTGAGTGATTCTCCGAGCCGTAGGTGTCTTTACTTGATGACCCCGCTGGAGCTCCTGGAGCTATTCCGTGGCTTGCACTCGAATAGTTGTACCACGTCACATTCGAGATGAAGTCGCGCATGGATGTTACTGCTCCAGACTGAATGTCATAGTGAAACGAGCTCATGAACGAGCCGGCAGAAATACCCATCGCCGAAGTTCTTCCGGCAGCAATGGCATTGGTGTTGCTCCACTCATGATTTGTAATGACTCTTAACTTCTTTCCATCCAAATAAGCGCCGACTCCATCAGGAATGCCAGGAACAACATATGTTCCAACCAAGTCACCAGCTGTCAAGATTGGAGTTAACGTCGCTCCGTTTGCCACCGCCTCCATGTAAGTGATATTCGCGGCAGCGGTCGAAGTTCCCGTCGATGCAATTAGCGCACCAACTATCAAGAAAATAGCAGTGAAACAATCTTTGAAGCCTACTTCAGCAACCGGGACGCAGCCCATGAGGTGTACCACAAAGGCGAGCGTGAGTACGGACTGATTGCAGGTTACAGCGGGATGCGCTGGA
>RGOY01000129.1 GCA_010028225.1 Actinomycetota bacterium | reverse complement strand
AGTGGTAAAAGTCTTGATCTTCTCATCATCAGGCATGCCACCTCTGTTGCCAATACAAAAGGAAAACTCGCAGGGCGGGTCGAGCCCAATCCACTAAGCCCAGAAGGAAGGAAACAGGCCGAGCAGTTGGCCGGCGTTATTGAGGATTTCAAGCCAACGAGATTCATCTCATCGCCATTGACTCGCTGCAGGCAGACTTTAGAACTTGCTGGAGTGAGGGGATTCGAAGTATCCGAAGAAATTATGGAGATGGATTACGGCAGATGGAGTGATAAATCCTTGAAGCGTTTATCTCTGCTTCCTGGTTGGAAGAAGGTGCAGCGAGACCCCTTAAGCTTTCGATTCCCACATGGAGAGAGCTTTGCGGAGTGTCGCGAGCGGATAACAACCTTTCGCTCCCGATTTGCAAAATGGGAGGGCGAGCGAATGGTCATCTGCTCTCATGGCGACATCATTCGAATACTGATCAATGAGTTGCTCGGCAGAGAGTTTTCCACGTTTCAACAGCTACATATCTTCCCCGCCTCCTTATCTCGACTACAAGTTGATTTTGCTGGAGGGTCAGAAAATGGCCTACCGCGCCTTCTGTACTTGAATCGGATTGCCTCCCCGGCACCCATTGCGCCAGCAAAGGGATTCCAAGTTGGTGGTGAATAGGTGAAGTTTAATTTCGATGAAGTCGAGCGATTCGTCGTTGGCACCGTAGGTATGCCCGGTGAACGAGAATTCTTTCTTCAGGTTCGAACCGCAAAAGAGCTGCGAACTTTCAAGTTAGAGAAGGGGCAGGCGGCAGCCTTGGCAGAACGGATGCGCGAAATCATTCGCGAAGTGAAACGACGCTATGGTCTTGGCTACGGTTTGCTAAGAAGCGATGACTCACCCCTTGAAATGCCCGTAGAGAGCGAATTTGCCATTGGATCGATGAGTCTTACCTGGGATGAAGAGGACTCGACTCTTCAATTTTCTGCAACCGCGGTCCCGGAAGATCTTGGAGTGGAAGGAGTAAGTGAAGAAACGGGAGAGGATCTTTCAACTCTCGAGGTGAAGATAACTCTTGATCAGGCAGCAGAATTCGCGCGTAGAACAATCAAATTAGTGGAGGCAGGGAGGCGACCTTGTACCTTCTGCGGTTCGCCACTTGATCCAAGTGGACATCTCTGTCCTCGAGCAAATGGATATAGACGATGAGTTCTCCAGAGGAGATGCACTCTGGCGAGCTGAATATTACGCATCGCTTGGTCGATGCCTCTAACGCAACTTTGCTTGGCGAGATCGAAGGTTATGGAAAAGTCATCTATAAGCCAGTCGCGGGGGAGAGGCCTCTCTGGGATTTTCCGGATGGCACATTGGCAGACCGCGAGGTGGCAACTTATCTACTGAGTGAACATCTTGGATTTAACGTGGTTCCTGAAACGATCCTTAGAGAAGGTCCTTTTGGGCTAGGCATGGTTCAACGATGGATTGAAATTGATGATGGTGTGGATGTCATCGAGTTTGGTCAGAGCGAAGATTCTCAGTTGCGTGATCTCGCGCTCTTCGATGCCATGATAAATAATACGGACAGGAAATTCGGACATCTTCTTATCGATCAAGATGGTCGCCTTTTCGGTTGCGATCATGGAGTGACCTTCCATAGGGAAGACAAATTGCGCACCGTACTCTGGCAGTTCTCGGGAGCGCCACTTCTGGACCGCGAGCGAGCACTACTGACAAAAGCATTAGGGGATTCGGGAGAAATTTCGGCGCTACTGGAGAAGTTCTTGGTGGATGAGGAAATTGAAGCTTTTTTTGCCCGTATTGCGCGGCTCCTCGATGAGAACTGTCTACCACTGCCCAGCGAGGAGTGGCCGGCAGTCCCCTGGCCGCCGGTTTGAGAAGAGTTCTCTCCTGAAGGATGATTTTTTGTCGATCAGTACTCTCTGCTAGTGCGATCGTGGCCGTCACTTACTCTTCCACCCGTTGATCGGAGTATCAGGTTCCCTCAACTCTCACTCTTCAATAGTTATCGCCAGAGCATTGAGCCAGTTTCCGATCAAAATCCTTTCGCCATGTATGTATGCGGAATTACTCCTTATGACGCAACTCATCTTGGTCACGCCGCTACATACCTCTCGTTTGATTTGGTCCATCGTTTCTTGAGTTTAAGTGGTCGAAGCGTTCGCTTCATCGAGAATGTCACCGATATTGATGATCCACTCTTTGAGCGTGCAAATCGAGATGGTGTTGAATGGTCCCAGCTTGGAGAAGAGCAAGTTGACCTTTTTCGCTCTGATATGTCGGCTTTAAGAGTTCTTCCGCCAAATAGTTTTGAGTCGGTGAGCGAAGCGATGCCACAAATTATCTCTTTAGTGCAAAGGTTGATCGAATCTGGCATGACCTACCCACTTGGCAGCGATATCTACCTTGATGGTTCGAAAATGGATGGATACAGAGATTTGCCGATGTCGATGGATGAAGCGATCGAACTCTTTGCAAATCGAGGAGGAGATCCTTCTCGAGTTGGAAAGCGCCATCCACTTGATCCTCTCCTTTGGCGTGAGAGTTCTGCCGGCGAGCCGTCCTGGCAGGCCTCGTTTGGAAGTGGTAGGCCGGGCTGGCATATCGAATGCAACGCAATCGCTATGGGTCTGATTGATGAAAAAGATCTGGATGATGGAGAAGTTTCCGGAGGGTCTAGAAAATGGGTAATCGATCTCCAAGGCGGCGGAAGTGATCTCTTTTTTCCTCATCACTTCATGACTGCGCTTCAGGCGCGTGCGATCCTAAATCGCGAATTTGCCCAACATTTCGTCCATGCGGGGATGATTGGATACCAGGGTGCGAAGATGAGCAAGAGCCTAGGAAATCTCGTTTTCGTTTCTCGCCTTACAGCATCGGGAGTTGATCCGATGGCGATCCGGATTGCTTTGATGTTAGGTCACTATCGAAGCGACCGAGAGTGGAGTGATCAGCTTTTAGCTCAGGGCGAGGAGCTCCTTAACCGTTTAAGAAGAGTTTTGGGGCGCCAGGCAGTGCCAGATTATCAAGACCTCATCAATGAGATCATCGCCGATATCGCAAATGATCTCGATACGCCATCGGCTTTAAGCAAACTTGATAGCTACCTTGAAAAGGCACTGGATGGAGACGAATCGATTAATCCGGGTTCCTTATCAAGGTTCCTAGATGCTCTCCTTGGGCTAGCGGTTTGAGTAAGTTCTCAACTGTTCTCTTGGCGGCGTAGAAAGCGTTCCAGTTCTTTGGCAATTGAGTCGCCGGTTGCTTCTTGAATCTCTGATTCGTCCTTGCTCTTCTCTAGCTCTTTGACGTACTCACCAACTTCGGCATCTTCGCTCGCCATTCGATCTACATTTCTCTCCCACTCAAGAGACTGATTTCTCAGCTCCGCTTCAGGAAAAGAAATTTCAAGGAAATCTTCAAGAGCTTCGATGAGTGCGAGCGTCGCTTTCGGCGATGGAGTCGTAGAGACGTAATGTGGCACCGCAGCCCAGAAAGAGACGGAGTTGATATCACGCTTGTAGGCGAGATCAGAGATCACGCCGAGAATGCCTGTCGCTCCTTGGTATGTCGAGAGCTCCACATCAAACCTTGCTGCGACATCTGGATGCCCCGCGGTGACATTAACTTGTATCGGACGAGAGTGGGGAACATCAGCGAGCAATCCTCCGACGAGAAGTGCCAACTCAACCTCGTAATCATCTGCTATATCGAGAAGCTCTGCACTGAAGCCCTGCCATCGCATCGAAGGCTCCGCACCAAGGACTAGAAGAAAGTCATGTGGTAGCTCTGGAGTGAGCGCTGCAAATACACGGGTTGTTGGCCAGACGATCTCGCGCTCCTTGTTCTCTTCGGAACGGATGAATGGCCGATTGACTTGATAGTCGTAGTAGTCCTCGGGGTCGATCTCGGCGAGCGGTTGCGCGCCCCATCCTTCGATCAGATTCCGCACGGCGTTCGATGCGGCGTCGGCGGCATCATTCCAACCAGTGA
>RGOY01000128.1 GCA_010028225.1 Actinomycetota bacterium | reverse complement strand
GGAGATGTTGCAGAGCATCTTCGCGCACTTGCCGAGTGTGGCGCCAAAGCGTTTCCAGTGAAGAATCGAGACGATCTGGCCAGATGTGACGGCCTAGTCATTCCCGGCGGTGAATCAACGACTATCTCCAAGTTGGCCAGAACATTCGAACTTTTCGAGCCGATTCGAAAGATGATCAATGATGGCTTGCCGATATATGGATCATGCGCGGGAATGATTCTGATCGCAGATCGAGTCAATGACGCTATGGTCGGTCAAGAGACCTTTGGCGGACTCGATGTCACAGTTCGACGAAATGCTTTTGGTCGGCAGGTTGATTCATTTGAATCCGAGATTGAATTTAAGGCATCGAAACCATTCACATTTCATGCAGTCTTCATTCGGGCACCTTGGGTTGAAGAGGTAGGAAAGGAAGTTTCAGTCCTTGCATCGGTCGACGGACATGCAGTTGCGGTACGGCAAGGGAATTTATTCGCTACATCTTTCCATCCTGAGTTGACTTCGGATGGAAGAATTCATCGATATTTCTTAGAAGAGGTGGTGAACTCCTAGATGTCAGGTCACTCTAAATGGGCTACGACGAAACACAAGAAGGCCATCCTCGATAAGCGCCGCGCGAAGATGTTCGCTAAGTTGATTAAGGCTATTGAAGTGTCGGCTCGAACTGGGGGAGCTGATCCCGCGGGAAATCCCACGCTCTACGACGCGATACAGAAGGCACGAAAGAGCTCTGTCCCTTCAGACAATATTGATCGCGCTCTCAAACGCGGAGCAGGACTTGAAACGGGCGGCGCGCAATACGAAACCATCATGTATGAAGGTTATGGACCTCATGGAGTGGCCCTGCTGATCGAATGTTTGAGTGATAATCGAAACCGCGCCGCATCTGAAGTAAGGGTCGCCGTCACTAGAAACGGCGGCACGATGGCTGATCCAGGTTCAGTCTCGTATCTGTTTCGTCGAAAAGGTGTTTTGATCATCAATAAAGAAAGAGATGGAAACTCAGCCTCTCATCCAATTTCTGAGGATGCCCTCATGGAAGTTGTACTGGATGCTGGCGCTGAAGAGATAAATGATTTGGGGAATTCATTCGAAATTGTTTCTGAGCCGAGCGATCTGGTGAATGTAAGGAAAGCAGTTGAACAAGGAGGGTTTGAGTACGAGTCAGCAGACCTCTCACTCTTGCCGACTGTCACTGTCCCACTTGACGGCGATGGCGCAACAAAGGTTTTTTCGTTGATTGAGGCAATCGAAGAGCTCGACGATGTACAGAATGTCTATGCGAATTTCGATGTCTCTGACGACGTCCTCTCCTCGCTCGGCTAGCCTCGCCTCGTGCGTGTACTTGGCGTAGATCCTGGTCTGACTCGATGCGGCATAGGTGTCGTTGATCGAATTGGACAGAAGTTGAGCCTGGTCGACCTTGGCGTAATTCGAACTCCGAAAGAATCGGATCTGGCCGCGCGTCTACTCGAACTTGATCATGAACTAACACTTTGGATAAAGCGCGCCAAGCCCGATGTGATCGCAATTGAGCGAGTATTCTCGCAACTCAATGTGAAGACGGCGATGGCAACAGGTCAGGCAGCAGGAGTCGCGATTCTTCTGGCGGCCAAGAGCGGTTTGCCGATTGCGCTTCACACTCCGAGCGAGGTAAAGGCTGCAGTGACTGGTTCTGGACGAGCAGATAAGAGACAGGTAGCAACGATGGTGAAACGGATACTTAGTCTGCAAGAGATGCCCAAACCCGTGGATACGACCGATGCGCTCGCGCTTGCGATCTGCCATCACTGGCGTGGTGCAGGAAATGCTCGGATCGATGCTGCGTTGAAACGAGTGAAGAGTCGATGATCTCTCGAGTCAGAGGCATATTGATCGAACGCGAACAATTAGCCAACCATCTCTCTATCACTGTTGATGTACAAGGAATCGGCTATTCACTTCTGGTGCCGGTTAGCGACTTGCTCGGCAATCCCATCGGGACAGAGGTCGACCTTTATGCAGACTTGGCGGTACGCGAAGACTCAATGGTGCTCTATGGGTTTACCTCAGCTGCGAGGAGGTCTCTCTTCCGTTCCCTTCAAACAGTGACTGGAGTCGGGCCAAAAGTTGCGCTCTCGGTAATTTCTGCGACGGATAGCGATTCGCTCGTCACTGCAATAGTTGATGGAGATCAAGCCTTCTTGGAGCGATTGCCAGGAATCGGGAAAAAGGTTGCTTCGCGTATCGTCCTTGAACTTCGAGAGAAGATGGATCTTCCAGTAGGCGCACGGAGTAAGGATTGGCGAAATGACCTCAAACAAGGTCTCGTCAATCTTGGCTATGGCGAGCGCGAAGCAGAGAATGCAATCCGCGAGATTGGTGAACAGAGTGACCTCTCCTCAGCGCTAAAGGCTGCGCTCTCTCACCTCACAGCGATTCGCAGGTAACCGGTTGCTATGAATAGTGAAGAGAGCCATGAGAGATTAGTTCGCGCCGAGGTGGGAAGTGATGAGGCGCAGATTGACCAGGCACTTCGACCACAATCACTGGCCGAATTCGTCGGGCAAGATCGTGTCAAAGATCAACTCTCTACGCTGATCCAAGCAGCAGTCTCGAGAAAGAATCCGGCCGATCACATCCTTCTTGCCGGACCGCCGGGACTTGGTAAGACGACGTTAGCGATGATCATTGCAAAAGAGATGGGCGCAAATATTCGCATCACATCGGGGCCGGCGATTCATCACGCAGGAGATCTCGCATCAATTCTTTCATCGCTGACTGAAGGCGAACTTCTCTTCATCGACGAGATTCACCGTATTGCAAGGCCGGCAGAGGAGATGCTTTATCTTGCGATGGAGGATTTTCGTGTCGATGTCGTTGTAGGCAAGGGCGCTGGAGCGACCGCGATTCCACTTGAAATTCCTCGGTTCACTTTGATCGGCGCGACGACACGGTCGGGCCTTTTGACCAGTCCACTGCGTGATCGATTCGGATTCACAGCACACCTGGACTTCTATGATGATGAGTTCTTAGCTCGCATCATCAAGCGAAGTGCCGCGCTTCTTGAGATTTCAATCGATGATGACTCAATCAATGAGGTCGCTTCTCGTTCTCGAGGAACTCCCCGCATCGCAAATCGACTCTTAAGGCGAGTTCGAGATTATTCGCAGGTCCATCATGACGGGAGCGTAAGTTTGCAGGAGGCAAATTCTGCACTGGCTATGTATGAAGTCGATGAAAGTGGTTTGGATCGACTTGATCGAGCGATATTGCAGACTTTGATCGATAATTTTGGTGGTGGGCCAGTCGGACTCAGCACTCTTGCCCTTTCGGTGGGAGAGGAGAGCGAAACGGTGGAGATTGTTTCTGAGCCATTCCTGATTCGTCAGGGATTAATCGCGAGAACGCCTCGGGGTCGTGTGGCGACAGCCTCAGGATGGCGACATCTCGGTAAAACCCCACCGGCAACCGCCGCCACTCCGACACTTTTCGACCAATAAGTGAACTAGACTCCCGCCCCATGTCCTTCGAGCGTTCTGGCTATACAAACCCGCGCTCATCCCTTCCTCAACCACCGAAGCCTTCGAACCCGATTCGGACCCTGAGTATCCTTTTCTTGGTTCTCCTTGCATTTGGCGGGGTGGCCCTCGCACAGGGAGCCACGAAAATCAACCTCGGTCTCGACCTTCGTGGTGGAACTTCAGTAACTCTCCAGCCGAAAGTACAACCGGGAGAAGAAGGAAAAATCACTCCCGAGTCGATTGATCAGGCAGTGAATATCATCCGCCAACGCGTTGACGGTGTTGGAGTTGCTGAAAGTGAAGTCTCTGCTCAAGGAACTGGCACTAATCGCCAAATTGTTATCTCAGTGCCAGGTGAGACTGGTCGAAGAATCATTGATCTCGTCGGTCAGACGGCAGAACTTCGGTTCAGGCAAGTCATTATTGAAACAACTGATGCCGCAGCAAAGGATCTTCTTGATGATGCATCACTGCCAGCCGGTATTAC
>RGOY01000127.1 GCA_010028225.1 Actinomycetota bacterium | reverse complement strand
CACGCATGAATATGTTGTCCTATTGGCTCTACCTCTTTGGCGGAATCGTGGCTTTCGCAGGTTTCTTAAGTCCAGGAGGCGCTGCATCTTTTGGCTGGACCGCATATGCGCCACTTTCAAATAACATCTACTCACCTGGAGTTGGTGCAGATCTTTGGATTATGGGTCTTGCTGTCAGCGGACTCGGAACCATCCTCGGCGGCGTCAACTTCATCACGACGATCTTCACGATGCGCGCTCCTGGAATGACAATGTTTCGTATGTCCATCTTCTCCTGGAACGTACTTCTCACCTCGATCTTGATCTTGCTTGCATTCCCCCCACTTGCTGCTGCCTTGCTTGCTCTTGAATCAGATCGACTCTTTGGTTCACATATCTTTGATCCTGCAAATGGTGGCGCGCTGCTCTGGCAACACATCTTCTGGTTCTTTGGCCACCCTGAGGTTTACATCCTTGCCCTACCGTTCTTTGGAATCGCTTCGGAGATATTGCCGGTCTTCAGCCGAAAACCGATCTTTGGTTATAAGGGCCTGATTGCAGCAACGATTGCTATCGCTGCGCTCTCGGTTGCAGTCTGGGCGCACCATATGTTCGCTACCGGCCAAGTGCTCTTAGGCTTCTTCTCGTTCATGACTTTCTTGATCGGCGTGCCTACTGGGGTGAAGTTCTTCAACTGGATCGGAACGATGTGGCGAGGATCGATCTCGCTTCAGACTCCTATGCTCTGGATCATCGGATTTTTGATTACCTTCCTTCTTGGTGGACTGACCGGAATCATCCTGGCAAGCCCACCGCTTGACTTCGCGGTCTCGGCTTCTTACTTCGTTGTCGCTCACTTCCATTACGTCCTCTTCGGAACGGTGGTCTTTGCGATGTTCGCCGGGTTCTATTTCTGGTGGCCGAAGATGACCGGACGGATGCTTGATGAGCGTCTCGGCAAGATTCATTTCTGGATACTCTTCATCGGGTTCCACACCACCTTCTTGATCCAGCATTGGCTTGGCATCAAGGGCTTCCCTCGAAGGTATGCCGATTATCTTGCGACAGACGGTTTTACTGTCATGAACATGGTTTCTACAGTTGGCGCAGCGCTTCTTGCGCTATCGATGATTCCCTTTGCCATCAATATCTGGATCTCTCGAAAGTCACCGAAGGTGGAAGTCGATGATCCATGGGGTTATGGCGCATCACTCGAATGGGCGACATCATGCCCACCACCACGTCATAACTTTCACACCATGCCAAAGATCAGGTCCGAGCGGCCGGCATTTGATTTGCACTATCCCCATATCAAGACTGAAGGCCACTGACAATGAGATTCGGTTGGCAGCTCTTCGGTTTCCTCTTCGTCTTCTACGTGATCGTTGATGTCATTTATTGGCTTCAAGGAGGAGAGCTTGTTGGTGTAACCGCGATGGCGCTCAGCGCAGGCCTCGCGCTCATCATCGCTTTCTACTTTTGGTTCACTGAGCGGCGTTTAGGCGGCAAGCTGCCAGAAGATCGCCTTGATGCAGAGATCGCCGATGGCGCTGGCGAGATTGGTTTCTTCCCTCCCTATTCTTGGTGGCCTCTTGCTATCGGGTTTTGTGCCACATTAACGGCACTGGGTCTTGCTGTGGGATGGTGGCTTTTCCTCATTGGGGCTGGTGCATTGATTCTCTCTGTGATGGGATTCGTTCTCGAGTACGAAAAGCCGGAGTATCAAGGTCACTGATATCACCGTAGAAGTGCGAAATTAACTCGGTGAATTTGCTGGATGTGGGGAGTTTTCAATGAGCATCAGAGCAACAATTCTTGAGACCGGCGATCCATTACTTGTTGGCGCGGAGATAACTATCAATGCTCCCGCCCGAAAAATCTTTGAACTCTTGGCAACACCAGGGCGCCATCCAGATATAGATGGCTCAGGAACGGTGCGTGGCTCGCTCCGCGGTCCTAAACGCCTCTATCTTGGGGCAAAATTTGGAATGTCAATGAGAGTCAAGTTGCCGTACCGAATCACTAATGAAGTTGTGGCATTTGAAGAGGATCGCCTCATCGCCTGGCGCCATCTCATGCATTGGGTCTGGCGTTATGAATTGACTGCGGTAGATGCTCGCACAACTTTGGTGCGAGAGTACTTTGATGCAAACCCATCTCGAAGCAAGAAGTGGCTCGAGGTGACTGGAGCAATTGCAAGGAACCCGAAGATGATTGCAAAGTCACTGGTACGTTTAAAGGAGCTAGCAGAACGCCCTTAAAGGTTAGTGGTGTTCAATTTCCTTCAACTCTTCAACGGTCGGTTTCGCAATTTGTTCAGATGCAGCCTTTGACCAACGTGCTCGCAACCGCTGTCTAAATCCCTTTGGTAGCGCGACTCCTCGCTCATCTGTCTCTGGCGCTGAAAGTGCAGGAAGTTGCTCATGCGAAGTAAGTTGGTAGGCCTTCTCAGATGTGAGAGGTTCATGGACTTCGATGTATTCACCATGAGGAAGCATCACTAATCTGCCCGACTCTTTACCATGCAAGACCATCTCACGATCGGCACGCTGAAGTGAGAGACAGATTCGTTTAGTCACGACGAAGGCAATCGGAGGTAGTACAAAGACGCCGATTCGCGAGAACCACATAATCTGGTTAATAGAGAGATCAAAGTGAACCGCAAGAAGATCATTGCCACCGTTGATCAAAGTGACAAGAACGAATGTGAGTGCCATCGCGCCGATTGCAGTGCGATTGGGGTTATTGCGTGGTCGATCAAGTAAGTGGTGCTCTCGCTTATCTCCAGTGATCCAACTTTCGATAAAGGGGTAGAGCGCCATCAAGGTAAAGAGGATTCCGGGGATGATGAGACCTGGAATCAAGATGTTCCACGAAATTGTGTAACCGAGCGCGTGAGTCTCAAGCGGCGGTGCCATGCGCACTAATCCATCGAGCCATCCCATGTACCAATCGGGCTGTGAACCTGCCCCGATCTGCGCCGGGGTGTAAGGACCGTAAACCCAGATTGGATTGATCTGCGCTACAGCGCCAAGGAATGCTGTAAAACCAAAGACGATGAAGAAGAAGCCTCCAGCTTTCGCCATATAGACCGGAAGTAGGGGATAACCCACAACATTCTTCTCAGTTCTACCTGGCCCTGGATATTGGGTGTGCTTCTGGTACCAGACCAACATCAAGTGCGCAGTAATCAAGGCTAAGAAGATTCCCGGAATCAAGAGGACGTGGGCAGTGTAAATACGTGGAATGAACAGCTCGCCCGGGAAGGCTCCGCCAAAGACGAAATAGGAGAGATAGGAACCAACAACTGGAATCGCTTGCATGATTGCTTCAGCAATACGAATTCCTGTTCCAGAGAGAAGGTCATCAGGAAGTGAATATCCCAAGAAGCCTTCGACAATTCCGAGAGTAAGAAGTCCGACTCCGATGATCCAGTTCATCTCACGGGGCTTGCGGAATGCTCCGGTGAAGAAGACGCGTAGCAAATGAGCAACCATCGCTGCGAGGAAAATCAGCGCTGCCCAGTGATGGATCTGTCGCATCAAAAGTCCGCCGCGAACGTCGAATGAGATGTGAAGTGTCGATGCGTAGGCAGCTGACATATGAACACCCTCGAGAGGTTCATAAGAACCTTCATATTCGACTTCGCGCATCGAAGGGTCGAACCAGAAAGTCAAGAATGTGCCGGAAAGAAGCAAGATGATGAAGGAGTAGAGGACGATCTCGCCCAACATGAAAGACCAGTGATCCGGAAATACTTTCGTGAGAGTTTTCTTCATCCACTTGGCAGCGCCAGTGCGTTCATCCAGATAATTTGCTACCGCGCCAGCAGCACGCTCGCGAGCTTTCATTCGGAATCACGCTCCCAATAACTTGGTCCTACAGATTCATTAAATGGAGCCGACGCAACAAGGTACCCCTGAGAATCGACGCTGATCGGCAATTGTGGCAGAGGCCTTGCCGCTGGTCCAAAGATAACTTTCGCGGCCCGAGTCACATCAAATGTGGATTGATGGCAAGGGCAGAGCAGATGCTTTGTG
>RGOY01000126.1 GCA_010028225.1 Actinomycetota bacterium | reverse complement strand
CCCGAAGTTGATTGCTACTGATCTCGACGGGACCATCATCGCTCACTATGGCTCGATATCACCGCGAACAATTGAAGCATTTCACCGTGCACATGAGGTGGGCATCGAGATTTTCTTCGTCACTGGAAGGCCGCCACGATGGATGAGTGAGATCAAAGAAAATTTCACATTCGGTGAGGGAATCCTCGCCAATGGCGCGATGCATTACGACATTTTCAATGAGAAGGTGTTGGAGCGGTGGTTTATCCCCATCGAGCGTCAGATCGAAGTTGCAACTCGATTACGTGAAGCAATTCCCACAGTTGCTTTCGCCCTCGATACAAGTTTCAAATTTCACCGGGAAAAGAAGTACGAACCAAAGTGGGATGTCGGGGTGGATGACGCACCCTTTGAACTTATTGAAGATGCCATGGTTGAGCCTGCAGCAAAGATTCTTGCTCGATGCTCTACTCAGTCATATACCTCTGATGAAATGCTTGCCATAGCGTCTGAAGCCCTGGAAGGAGTAGTCACGGTGACTCACTCAAATGCGTGGGATTCACTCCTTGAGATTTCAGCGCATGGAGTGAGTAAAGGGAGCACACTTTCACTCCTTGCTTCCCGCCTTGGCATTACCAGTGATGAATCTGTGGCATTCGGCGATAATCCCAATGATTTTTCGATGTTGGCGTGGGCTGGTCGTTCATGGGCGATGCAAGATGGCCATCCAGATGCAAAGCGATATGCGAAAGCGATTGCCCAAGGGCATCAAGAAGATGGCGTAGCAATTGAGATTGAGAGATTGTTGGAGTTGCCAGAATGAATTCACTACTGCCAGTCTGGATTGATCTTTCGGCTGTGGGTGTGGGCGCATTTGCTGGCGCGCTCTATGCCATTTTCAATAAGAGGTTTGACCTTGTTGGTGTGATTGCAATTGCAATTCTTACTGGGCTTGGTGGCGGATTGATTCGTGATCTTCTCCTAGCAAGTGGAAGACCTTCAGGAATGCAAGACAAGTACATCATCACAGTTCTCGTAGCAGTTCTTCTTGCCTTGCTCCTTGGGCGTTGGTACTTAGCTCTCCGTTCTCTGGGAGAGCGAATCGTGGCGACACTTGATTCTTTAGCCATGGGTTTCTTTGCAGTCGCCGGCACTTACAAGGCACTTCTTTTCAACGCATCAATTCTCGTTGCAGTACTTCTTGGAGTTATCACTGCGGTTGGCGGAGGCGTATTACGCGACATTGTTGCGAGACGAACACCAGCTATCTTCACCGGCGGTCCGCTCTACGCGACAGCGACTGCACTTGGCTCACTTCTCTTCGCAATCTTGGATCGAATCGACCTGAATCGCGATCTCGCCGTTGCATTGACCGTCATCATGATTTTCACCATCCATATGCTCTCAATTCGTTTTCGACTTCACCTCAAACCAGCACTTGACTCGTTGGATTTTGATGACCGTGAGGGCAAGGGCTAAATTCGCTCACGGAGGGCTCGCATAGCGGCCGAGTGCACCGGTCTTGAAAACCGGCAGACGAAAGTCTCGTGGGTTCAAATCCCACGCCCTCCGCTGTGGTTGATTTCATAAGCCCTCACCTAGCGCTACTTACTGGGGGCTAGGACACTATTGCCCTGATTCCCTAAGGGAGGGCTGATAGTGGCGACAGGTGTCTTTGCATCGCGGCGCGCATCAATCAAAGAGAGAACTCTTCGCACTGATAAGTGGTGGCTACAACCAGCATTCACTTTCGGCGTTCTCTTTACCTTTGTTGTTTACTCAACTTTTCGTGCATTCGAGAATAAGTATTACTGGGCAGAACCGCTGATCTCACCTTTCTACTCGCCATGTCTATCGACTGCATGTGGTGACACAGGTGCATCTCACTTCGGCCAACCAATTGGAAACATTGTCATCGGTGGAATGCTTCTCTCACCAGCATTCTTTATCCTGGTTATCCCACTAGGTTTCCGACTTACTTGTTATTACTACCGCAAGGCTTATTACCGATCCTTCTGGATGTCGCCACCAGCATGCGCTGTGGCAGAGCCACATAAGAAGTACACCGGTGAAACTCGCGCTCCTTTAATTCTGCAAAATGGCCATCGCTGGTTCTTCTACCTTGGTTTGATTCTCAATGTCATTCTCACTTATGACGCAGTAATCGCCTTTAAAAATCCTGAGGGTGAATGGGGGCATATGAGCGTCGGCACTCTGATTCTCACCCTCAATGCAACTCTGCTCCATCGGTGGAAGATTGAAGAATTTCTCCAAACACCCCACGAGGTATAAGGCTTGGACAGTAGTTTCTAAGCTCAACGCCAAGCACCCGCTCTTCGCCTGGATCTCGCTCTTTGGCGTCGCCCTTACTGATCTTTATGTCCGTCTTGTCGCCTCCGAAACAATCAAGAATTTCTACTTCTTTTAGAAAGAATCGGTGAGACTGTGACAGAGAAATACTCGTACGACGTAGTGGTGATTGGCGCGGGTGGTGCTGGGCTTCGCGCTGCCGTCGAAGCACGTCAGGCGGGACTCTCTGTTGCGATTATTTGTAAGTCTCTCTTCGGCAAAGCCCACACCGTCATGGCAGAAGGTGGAGCCGCTGCCGCGATGGGCAACGTCAATGAAAATGATGGATGGAAGGTTCATTTCCGCGACACGATGCGTGGTGGAAAGTTCTTGAACAACTGGCGGATGGCAGAACTTCACGCCAAAGAATCACCAGATCGAATCTGGGAACTTGAATCATGGGGTGCGCTCTTCGATCGCACGAAAGAAGGAAAGATCTCACAACGCAATTTCGGTGGCCATGAATATCCACGCCTTGCACATGTCGGCGATCGCACTGGACTCGAATTGATTCGTACCATGCAACAGCGAATCGTCGCTTTGCAACAGAAGGATAAGAAAGAGTTTGGCGATGCAGAAAAATTCATCAAAGTCTTCTCTGAGTTGACCATTACGGAGATTTTGAAGGATGGCAATCGCGTCTCAGGCGCTTATGGATATTGGCGTGAAAGTGGCGACGAAGTGCTCTTTGAATCGGCTGCTGTAGTTCTTGCTACCGGTGGTGTTGGAAAGTCATTCAAGATCACATCTAATTCCTGGGAAGGAACGGGTGACGGTCACGCGCTCGCCCTCAAGGCAGGTAGTGCGTTGGTTGATATGGAGTTTGTACAGTTTCATCCAACTGGCATGGTCTGGCCACCCTCAGTGCGGGGAATCTTGGTAACTGAGTCGGTTCGAGGAGATGGTGGAGTTCTTACCAATTCCGATGGACGTCGCTTCATGTTCGACTACATCCCCGAAGTCTTCAAAGATAAGTACGCAGATAATGAGGCTGAAGCTGATCGCTGGTACAAAGATCAAAACAACAACCGAAGACCTCCTGAACTCTTGCCTCGCGATGAGGTAGCCCGCGCAATCAACTCTGAAGTGAAAGCAGGGCGTGGTTCACCGCACGGTGGCGTATTTCTTGATGTTTCATCTCGCCTACCAGCAGAAGAAATCAAGCGTCGCCTTCCATCGATGTGGCACCAGTTCAAAGAGTTAGCTGATGTTGACATCACTAAAGAACCGATGGAGGTAGGCCCGACCTGCCGAAGTGGCGGGCGGAATGCATGGTTCTAATCGCCTTGGTGGTAACTCACTTTCTGACCTTCTTGTATTTGGTCGCCGTGCTGGCGCAGGTGCAGCTGCATATGTGAAAGCACTCGGTCAAAGGCCGAAGGTCACTGATAGTGAAATCTCGCGAGCGAAATCTCGACTCGAAGCACCTTTTACCGGATCTGGTGGCGAGAATCCCTACACGCTCCATCAAGAACTTCAAAACCTCACTCAAGATCTTGTCGGAATCATTAGAACAGAAGCCGAGCTTGCAGATGCGATTGTGAAGCTTGAGTCAATACGTCAGCGTTCTGCTCAAGTCCGTGCCGATGGTGGACGAGCGTTCAATCCAGGTTTCCATCTCGCACTTGATCTAGAGAATATGCTCCTAGTCTCTGAATCGATAGCAAAGTCAGCGCTCGCCAGAAAAGAATCTCGCGGCGGGCATACTCGCGACGATTACCC
>RGOY01000125.1 GCA_010028225.1 Actinomycetota bacterium | reverse complement strand
ATGCTGCAACATTGAATGAGCCAGTTTCAGGAGTCTTTGATATCGGTGGAGCAGAGGTACTTTCATATGAAGAGATGATGCAGAAGTTCGCGAAGATATCTGGACTTCGAAGAAGAATCATCATCAAAGTCCCGGTACTGACGCCGAATCTTTCTAGCCTCTGGATTGGTTTTGTGACACCGGTTCCAACATCTCTAGCGCGACCACTCGTGGGTTCGCTTATCAATGAAGTCGTTGCAGATCCAAAGAAATCTATCGATCGCTATATTCCAAAGCCGCCACAAGGTTTAATCGATGTCAATGGTGCGATTGAACTTGCTTTATCTCGAATCTCTGCAAATGAAGTCGAAACACGATGGTCTGATGCGACAGTTCCCACTGCGCCATGGCAGAAAGCGCAGGGTGATCCTGATTGGGCAGGGGAGTCGACTTATTACGATCGTCGAATAGCCCTGACTGATGCACCCATCGAAAAAGTATGGGAATCAATCGAAGAGATCGGTGGGGATCGTGGTTGGTATGGCGCAGATTTCCTCTGGTATCTGCGCGGTTTATTAGATCGTTTTGTCGGTGGCGTTGGACTTCGACGTGGGCGACGAGACCCAAAGACACTTCGAGTTGGCGAGAGTCTTGATTTCTGGCGAGTGGAAGCAATCGAACGACAGGGAAGCGATCGCAAACTTCGCCTCTATGCAGAGATGATCTTGCCGGGTAAGGCTTGGCTGGAATTTCGTATTAAAGAGGTGAAAGTCGGTGAGGTAACTCAGACCGAAATTACTCAGGAGGCCTCCTTTGCTCCACGGGGGCTTGGCGGCCAGCTCTATTGGTTAATCGTCTTGCCATTTCACGCTTTTGTCTTTCCAACAATGCTTCGAAATATCGTGCGAAGCAGTAAGCGAAAAGTTCTCTTCGGCTGAAATCCCAAGAGATGTCCCGACTTAACGATAAGGTTGGGCTCACTATGGTCGAGCCACTTCGAGAATCACAAGTTGTACAAAACTCCGGTGCAAGTACGCTGAGTGAAGTCGAACTCAAAATCCTGGAGTTCGAGCAGAAGTGGTGGAAGTACGCCGGTGCGAAGGAGAGTTCGATTCGTGAACTCTTCGATATGACTCCTTCGCGTTATTACGAAGTTCTCAATAGCCTCATTGATCGAGATGATGCGCTCGCTGCCTGCCCGATGTTGATCAAGCGACTTCGCAGGATGCGAGAGGTCCGACTGGCTGAGCGCCAGGGTCGGCCGATCGCTTAAGCTCTCTCGTCTCGGGGTTTTTCAAGCCAGCTTCTCTGGTCCTCCCCGGGCTCTCGTTTTCGATGCCCCTGGAATCGGGCCAATTTGAGGTTCGGGAATAGGCCCCCTAGGGTTCGCGTTAGCACTCGCCGGGTGGGAGTGATAAGCCACCCGCTCAAGGAAATACTTGAGCAGTTTCCGTCAGGTTCAGATATCAGGAAGATATAAAAGAGGAGAAGCACGACTATGGCAAAGATGATTGCCTTCAACGAAGAAGCCCGCCGAGGACTTGAGCGTGGCATGAACACCTTGGCTGATGCAGTGAAGGTGACCCTCGGACCTCGCGGTCGCAATGTGGTCCTGGAAAAGAAGTGGGGCGCACCGACCATCACCAATGACGGCGTATCAATCGCCAAGGAAATTGAACTTGATGACCCATGGGAGAAGATCGGCGCAGAACTCGTCAAAGAGGTCGCGAAGAAGACCGATGATGTAGCAGGTGATGGCACCACCACCGCAACAGTTTTGGCTCAAGCCCTTGTCCGTGAAGGACTTCGAAATGTCGCCGCTGGCGCAAACCCCATGGCCCTTAAGCGCGGAATCGAGAAGGCTGTCGATGCGATCTCTGCAGAGCTCTCTGCGATGGCAAAGAATGTAGAGACCAAGGAGCAGATTGCTGCAACAGCGTCTATCTCAGCAGCGGATAGCACTATCGGCGAGATGATCGCTGAGGCTATGGACAAGGTCGGCAAGGAAGGTGTTATCACCGTAGAGGAGAGCAACACTTTCGGACTCGAACTCGAAATGACCGAAGGTATGCGATTCGATAAGGGTTACATCTCACCTTACTTCGTCACAGATACCGATCGCATGGAGGCAGTCCTTGAGGATGCCTACATCCTGATCGCAAACTCAAAGATTTCCAATATCAAGGATCTCGTACCAGTTCTTGAGAAGGTCATGCAGTCAGGAAAGCCACTGGCAATCATCGCTGAAGATGTTGAGGGCGAAGCACTCGCAACTCTCGTCGTCAACAAGATTCGTGGCACTTTCCGTTCGGCCGCTGTGAAGGCGCCTGGTTTTGGTGATCGTCGCAAGGCGATGCTCCAAGACATCGCGATTCTCACTGGCGCGACTGTGATCTCTGAAGAAGTAGGTCTCAAGCTCGAGAGCGCAACCCTGGATCTTCTTGGTCGCGCCCGAAAGGTCGTTATCACTAAGGATGAGACCACTATCGTCGAAGGCTCTGGCGATCAGGATCAGATTAAGGGACGTGTCCAGCAGATCCGCAACGAAATCGAGAACACTGATTCCGATTACGATCGCGAGAAGTTGCAAGAGCGCCTTGCCAAGCTCGCTGGTGGAGTCGCTGTCATCAAGGCTGGCGCCGCTACTGAAGTTGAATTGAAAGAGCGCAAGCACCGCATTGAGGATGCTGTCCGAAATGCCAAGGCTGCAGTAGAAGAAGGAATTGTCTCTGGCGGTGGTGTTGCATTGCTTCAGGCATCTAAGAAAGCTTTCGATAAGTTGAAGCTCTCAGGCGATGAAGCAACAGGTGCAAAGATCGTCGAGTTTGCAGTCGAGGCACCACTCAAGCAGATTGCAGTCAATGCAGGTCTTGAAGGCGGAGTAATCGTCGAGAAGGTTCGCCATCTCGATCCAGGTTTCGGTCTTGATGCTGCGACAGGTGAGTATGTCGACATGATCAAATCAGGAATCATCGATCCTGCAAAGGTGACTCGTTCTGCGCTACAGAATGCAGCATCGATTGCAGCGCTCTTCCTCACAACTGAGGCGGTAATCGCTGATAAGCCAGAACCAAAGCCAGCAGTTCCTGCAGGCCCAGGTGCTGGTGATATGGACTTCTAAAGTAGATCCATTGTTGTAGTGAAGGCCCCCAAGGCAATCCCTTGGGGGCTTTTTCACATCTGAAGACATCTATGATTGCGTCATGTCGAACGATCTCTTTGGCGCTAGCGATGTTGCGCGAAGTGCTGCAATCGAGAATGCGGGTAAGAGTGAACTTGTCGGATCTTTGATTGATATTGAGAATGCGACCGACCAAGAACATGGCGACATCGCCACATATCTCTTTGAAAGTTCGCTACCTGGATACAAGGGTTGGCGTTGGGCAGTTACTCTCTCGCGAACCGATGGTGATTCACCCACCGTCTCTGATGTCGTGCTTCTCCCAGGACCTGATGCGCTTCTTGCGCCAAAGTGGATTCCTTATAACGAACGGCTACAACCAGGCGATGTCGGCGTGGGCGATATCGTCCCGACATCACTGGATGATCCACGGCTTACTACCGGTGAAGCAGCGCTTCCTGGCGATGAGGAACTTGATCTTCTTTCTATTGATTTGCTCTGGGAGAACGGGTTAGGAAGAAAGCGAATACTTTCGATCGAGGGACGCGATCAAGCAAGCAAGCGTTGGTATGAAGGTGATCGTGGTCCTGAATCTGAGATAGCCAAAGCTGCACCTCTTCCGTGTCATAGTTGCGGCTTCTTCGTTCCTATTGCTGGTTCGCTCCGTCAGGCCTTTGGGGTCTGCGCTAATGCGATCTCGCCCGAGGATGGCCGAGTGGTCTCGGTTGACCATGGCTGTGGCGCTCATTCTGAGGTTCTCGCTTAACCTAGTCGGAAAAAATCCCCCTACTTCAATCAAGAAATTGGCGATAAACTCGCCCCCTGCCCGGAAGTTCCGGCTACTGACCTAGAAGTCAGTCGCACACGACACCAAAACGAACTGAACTTGAGAAGGAGATCGCCATGCCTACAGGTCGCGTCAAGTGGTTCAGCATGGAAAAGGGATTCGGATTCATTTCCTCCGATGAAGGTGAAGATGTCTACCTCGCTTCATCCGCACTTCCCTCCGGTATCACCACGGTAAAGCCAGGCACAAAGGTTGAGTTTGGAATTGCTGAGGGACGTCGTG
>RGOY01000124.1 GCA_010028225.1 Actinomycetota bacterium | reverse complement strand
ATTCTCGCAGCCTGCGGGCGACCGAACATAGCACGCCGCTCGCCAGGTACAAGACCAACCCAACGCATCGACTTGGATCGCTTGACCGCGCCGATTAAATAACTGGCCCCGCAAATTGGCCACCACCGATCGCCGGCAGCCTCGGCCCAAGCCCATCGTTTGAGCCACATATCGGAGTCACACATGGGGCGATAGCAGCCGAAGCGGCCACGGTCCATCTCAAATTCAAGTAAGACCATCCAGTCTCTTAACCTGCCCAATGCAATCATATGGCACTCTGGCGGCAGCCTATTGCCAAACCAGGACCCTAGTGCCATCTCGCGCAAACCCCAGAGGCTCCAAGGGTTTAGACCCGCGACGACGAGCCTCCCTTCAGCACGCAAAACCCTGTAGGCCTCACGCAAGATTGCGCCTTGCAACCTGTTGAATACGAAACCTTGCGGTTCATTTCTCACCAATACCGCGCTCATCCCTGAAGATTCCAATATCTCTCTAACTCGAGCAATCACCGCATCGGATGTGCGAGATGTGGGAACGATCTCACCGACCAAGATCAGATACGGGGGATTTCCTGGATGGATGACTAACGCGCGCTCAGGGTGCTTCATCTCATTGGTGAATTCAGAGGGCTTGATTGCCGATGAGGAACTTGCAATGACTGCATCTACATCGGCCGAACTTTCAATCTCGCGGAAAATCTCTCGCTTGATCTCGACTCGCTCTGGACCACATTCTTGAATCAAAGTTGCTCCAGAGACTGCAGAAGCAAGATTGTCGAAGACTGTGATGCGATCGAGTACGTGAGCTACATCTTCGTCGAGTAATCCATGTAACTTCAAGAGCGTAAGCCGCTCGCCGATTCGATTCTTAGCGCTCTCGAGTTGGGCACTTTCTGGGTCGTAGATGCTTACATGATGACGTGCGCAAGCAAAGAGAACCGACCAGCCGATGCCGATACTTCCGGCACCGACGATCGCAATCTTCATCTGCGCCATAAAGGAAGGTGAGGGCTCTGCTACTTCTTTGATGAGTGCTTGCGCTTATAGGCGCGATAGGTAGTTGCCCAATTCTTTGGATCATCAAGATTGGTAGAACTCTGCTTATGTACAACCTGGTTGTACGGAGCGTTCTTGACGAACTCTGGGTCCTTGCGTGCTTCTTCACAGACGACTTCGAGAACGTCGATCCAGTAATCGATATCTTCGATCGACCAGAGCTCACCGGCCTCAGGAGTGAATGGTTCTGGAATAAACCATGGTTCATGGCTGAGCCAGAATGCATCGACGCCATAATCAGTCATACGATTTTGAACATCAACGGTGGTCACGCCAGTTTCCGCAGTGAGTTCACCGAGGCTATAGCGCGTCATCTCAAGCCGTCTCTTGGTGAGTTCTGGAAGACCTTTTGTCACTCCTTTGATGGCAAGAAGTCGCTTCTCCATATAGTTGTTAGCGAGAACAGAGATATTTGCAGCATCTCGCAGTCCATCTATGCCCATTGCTCGTGTCCATGAGTAGGCTCGAATAACAACCGGAACGTTGCCGAAGAATTCTCGGACTCGACCAACGCTCTTTGGGCCTTCTTCTTTGAGGAAGTAGGTGCCATCCGACTTTTTCTCAACAGTCGGCCCGGCAAGATAAGGGACCAACTCTTTACGACAACCAAATGCTCCGACTGCCGGCCCGCCTCCACCTTTTGTGCCGCCGAAAGTCTTATGGAGCATATACATGCACGCGTCAAATCCCAGATCGGCAGCACGGATGCGAGTCATCACACCATTGAAGTTCGCGTGATCGTAGAAGCAGAGTCCGCCGACTGCTTTCACGGCTTTGACCCACTCTTTGATATGAGGGTTATAAATTCCGATGTCATCTGGATTGTTCACCATCAGGGCGGCAGTTCTGTTTGATAGAACTGATTTAAGAGCCTCAAGTGATGGGTAACCATCTTTCTCGAGTGGAAGAGTTATTACTTTGAAACCGGCAGCAGCAGCCGTTGCCGGATTGCAAGGGTGTGCTTGGACAGTTGTGATGATCTCGGTTCGCTGTGCGAGCTCTCCCCGTGCTGCGTGATAAGCACGAGTCAACGTTGCCATTGTGTAGGCAGCATCTGCGCCACCACCTGCCTGGAAAACGAACTTATCAAGGCCAGATAGATCGCGAAGGATTTCATCAAAGCGATAGACGATCTCGAGAATTCCTTGCATCGTCCCCGGATCTTGATGCGGGTGCATCTTCGCTACGAAAGGCTGATAGACCAGGCGCTCATTGAGCCTTGGGTTGTATTTCATCGTGCAGGTGCCAAAGAGGCTGATTCCCATCATTCCTAGGGTCTGTTGGGAGAGATGTAGATAGTGGCGCTGGACCTCGAACTCAGAGAGCTCGGGCAACTCTGGTGCGACTTTGCGTTTCAAGGAGTTGGGTATCAGTGCTGAAGGATTTCCGATTGAATCAGAGATCTCCTTCTCAAGGGCTGGGGCAAATGCTCCGCGTCTTCCAGGTTGACTCAAATCCATGACCAAAGGCTCATCCCAGACTGCAGCGTGATATTTGCGGATCTTGGACTTAATCATGCCGTCACCTCTTTCAATGCATCGACTAAGGCGTCGATATCGTCAAGGGTATGAACCTCGGTAACGCAATAGAGCGCACTCTCTCCTAACTCGGGGAACTCATCAGAAAGGTCTTTGCCTCCGAAGATTTCATGCTTCAACAATTTCTTGTTGATTTTCTTGACACTCTTACCGGTCTGGTCGAAATTGACCACGAATTCTTTGAAGAAGCCATCGCGCCAGAGCACCTTGACCCCTTTGATCTTGTTGATTCGCTCAGCGGCATAACGTGCGCGAGAGAGAATAGAGTTACCAACATCTACGAATCCCTCTGGTCCCATCAATGACATATATGTCGCATTAGCAACTGCCCAGAGATATACCGAGTTGCCGGTCCAGTCTTTACCGTTCTCACGAGATCCATAGGAAGACTGATGGAAGAGAGTAAGACCAAAGGCCATCTCGCCAGGTTCAGTCGTTCCAGTCAAGCTCACTTGCAGGGTTGGATATTCCTTGGCGTATTTCTCTTCGTCGCGGGTGGCAATAAATCCACCGACGCCGCCGCCTGCATTCATATGAACACCTAGTGGCTGGGTGGTGCCAACGATGATGTCTGCTCCGTACTGAGAGGCAGGGGCGATGATGCCCAGTGAGATGGGATCAACACCAACGACTACCTCTGCACCGACCCCATGTGCCAACTTCGATATCTCTGAAGCTTCGCTCTCTAGCGCGCCGAGATAGTTTGGATTCTCGAAGTAGACCGCGCTGACAGTGGAATCGAGCTTGGATTTGAGATCAGCAAGATCTAGACGCCCAGTCTTCTTCTCATATTTGACTACAACGACATCGAGGAAACCATTAAGTTCTTTGAAACCTGCGTAGGTGCGAATCACCTTGGCTCGCTCTGGATCGAGTGATGCGGGGATAAGTACCTTCTTGCGTCCATTGATCCGAGCAGCCATGCGAAGTGCGTGGCCGGCGGCAGTTCCATAGCTATAGAGAGGTAATCCAACGAACTCCATTCCAACTAACTCACCGAGTTGGCTGCAGAACTCGAACCAGACTTGATTTCGACCGTGATCCGAGGAAGGAGTGCCCCAGACAGGTGTTGAGAATTCAGTTCGCGTCACCATCTCATCGCAGATTGCAGGCACGTAGTGGTTCCAACACCCGGCACCGAGGAAAGAAAGGTAATCCTCGGCTGAGATGTTCTTACGAAGGATGCCGGTGAGATGTTTGGAAAGTTCGGCCTCAGACTTTATCCCGTGAGGTACTTTCCACTTACCTTTGAATAGATGATCACTTGGGATCTGCTCAAAGACTTCGTCAATCTCTTTAACTTCGGCTACTCGAAGCAATTCTCGATAACTTGCTGGCGCAGAATTCGCCATGTATGGATGAGGCTGTGGAAGTGTCTTGTCCTTTGCTGACATAAAGTCATCCTTCCGAATTTCTAGCGAACCTGCATTTTTTAAGTCCGACGACTCCAACTACACCAGATACCTCAACTGCGCATCTGCATAGATGTTGAGGGTGACGCTACCTGATAGAGCAATCTGCAGACAACAGTTCGTGAGATCGAGGTGTGTACCTGAAGAAAGCTCGGTGGGGGATTGCGGAGGGGTTGGTTGAAGTCCATATGTAG
>RGOY01000123.1 GCA_010028225.1 Actinomycetota bacterium | reverse complement strand
CTCCGCTGAAGCTTTAACGCCTGATGGTCGAGGTACGAGGCAACTTTGAAGCGTCCACTTCCATCGTCTTGTCCCAGTGCACCGAAGCGAAGATCCATCTCCAGCTCTGTTCTGTAAGTCAGGTGAGCTATTCGACGAGCGATTCCAAGGCCCTCAATCGGGCCTCGCTCTCGTTCGTAATAGTCACCACCAAAGAAGTGTGGGTCGCTTTTAATTGCTCGGATTTGGATGGACGCGGTCCCGATCTGATCTCCCGTGGCAATCGCCGAAGAACCAATCACGCAAATTGCCGCGACTGCATCTGGATAAGAGATCGCCCACTCGAGCGCTCGCATTCCACCCAGTGAGGGGCCGGCAGCCAGTAAGAATTTTTCGATTCCAAAGTGTTCGGCAACTTTCTTCTCAGCCAGAACCATGTCACGGATAGTGACGGTAGGAAATCGTGAACCAAACCTTCTGCCGTCTGGGGCAAGGGATGAAGGTCCAGTGCTTCCTTGGCATCCACCGATCACATTCGGGCAGAGGATGAAGAAGCGATCAGTATCAAAGGCAAGACCCGGTCCCACCATCTTTGGCCACCACGATGGGACATCCGACCATCCAGTGAGGGCATGGTTGATCAAGATTGCGTTGCTCTTGTTCGAATTGAGTGTGCCCCAACTTTGATAAGCAATCGTGGGATTTTCCAGGCGAACGCCACTTTCCAAGTGGAGAGATGAGAGGTTTAAGAACTGACGCTCTCCCGGATCGTGGCTCTCGAGCCAAGCGCCAGTGGTATTCCCACTAGCGTCAAAGTTCTCGATATTTCTCACCGCTTCTTGTTGTGGTGACATCTATGCAGTTGCCTTAGCAAGAGCAGCTGCGCTAAAGCCACGCTCCAGATCAGAGATGATGTCGTCGATATGTTCCAGTCCAAGGCTCAGTCTTACCAATCCCGGTTCGACACCGGCACTCACCTGCTCCTCTGGCTTCAACTGAGAATGTGTAGTCGAAGCCGGATGAATAGCCAGTGATCGCACATCACCGATATTGGCAACATGGGAGAAGATGGTCAGCGCTTCGATGAACTTCTTCCCTGCCTCTACGCCACCTTTGATGTGAAAAGAGAGAACAGAACCAGATCCCTGCGGAGAATATTTCTTAGCAAGAGAATTCCATGGCGATGAGGGAAGAGATGCATAGTTCACTTTCTCCACTTGAGGATTCTTCTCAAGCCAATGAGCAACTTTCTTTGCATTCTCTACATGGCGTTCGATACGAAGTGAGAGCGTCTCAAGACCTTGAGCAAGGAGCCAAGCATTGAATGGGCTCACAGCAGCTCCAACATCTCGAAGAAGAGTCAAGCGAATCTTGAAGATATAGGAGAGATTTGCGCCGAATGCCGAGCCAACTCCGAGCGCCTTTGCATATTCCAGACCGTGGTAAGAAGGATCTGGATTGTTGAATCCTGGGAAACGATCTGGATACCTTGCATAATCGAAGTTTCCTGAGTCGATTATCGCGCCTACTACCGCATTTCCATGACCTGAAAGAAACTTCGTAGCAGAGTGGACAACGACATCTGCGCCATGCTCTATTGGGCGAATTAAGAACGGCGTTGCAACAGTGTTATCGACAATGAGTGGCACACCGGCCTCATGAGCAATCTTTGCTACAGCTTCGATATCAAGGATGTCATTCTTAGGATTTGCAATAGTCTCACCAAATAACGCCTTGGTATTGGGGCGAATTGCTTTCTTCCAGCTCTCTGGATCATCAGGGTTCTCAACAAAGGTGACTTCGATACCGAATTTCGGCAACGTGTAGTGAAAGAGGTTGTAAGTTCCACCATAGAGCGAGGGCGATGAAACAATGTGATCGCCCGCTTCTGCGACATTAAGAATGGCGAAAGTTGTTGCGGCAGAACCTGAGGCAAGAAGGAGAGCTGCAACACCACCTTCGAGTGAAGCAAGCCTCTGCTCCACAGCATCTTGAGTGGGATTCATGATGCGGGTGTAGATATTTCCAAGTTCTGCCAATCCAAAAAGATTCGCAGCATGGGTCGTATCGCGGAACTGATAAGCCGTGGTCTGGTAGAGCGGAAGAGCTCTAGCGCCGGTTGTTGGATCAGGCACCTGACCCGCGTGGATTTGACGTGTTTCGAATGCTGCGCCGCGAACATCGAATGGAATTGCTGAATTGTTGGTAGACAAAGGAAGACCTCCCCGAAACTATCGGGGCCTGACATCTGTGGCAGACCCGCGCTTGTTCAGTGACTCTCACTGAACCTGGTCTTCACCCGGAGCACCCCACCGCGGTGGAGGGTTGCCGTCCAGTTAGCCGGGGCTTATGAACTGGAACTCATGACCTGCGCTGATGATAGCCGAAGCGTGTTTTCTATGTCTAGCCCTTTAGAAAAACAACGGACGGTTAGTTTGCCGTAAAGGTCGATGGGTTTGTAGGCGGAAGTTTTTAGCGCTTGAAGGGTCGGCGAAGGATTTAGAGACGCCCTGCGCTATGAACCCGCGCTAAGAATTCTTGCGTCTCCACCTTGCTTGGTCGGTCAATCACGTCGGACGCTTTTCCGGACTCCAAGATCTTTCCATTATGGAGAAAGCAGAGTTGGTCAGCTACCTGTTTTGCAAAACCCATCTCATGAGTAGCAATCACCATGGTCATCCCCTCCTCTTTCAACTCTCGCACGGTGAGAAGAACTTCATTGACGAGAACAGGATCGAGGGCTGAGGTGATTTCATCGAGAAGAAGAAGTCGTGGATTTCGTGCCAAGGCTCGGATGATGGCGACGCGTTGTTGCTGACCGCCACTGAGTCGATCGGGATATTGATCTGCTTTTTCACGCAACCCAAAACGATCAAGGAGATTTAGTGCTCGTTCATTTGCTTCATCTCGCGAAAGTCCGTGAACTTTAACTGGGCTCAAGGTTATGTTCTCGAGAACACTCATATGCGGAAATAGGTTGAAGGCCTGAAAGACCATCCCCAGTTTTCGTCTGACTTGGTCTGGGTCAATCTCAACCGCCGTGATCTCTTCGCCATCAAGTTCGATGACTCCATCATCAACCTGCTCCAAAAGATTGAGAGCCCGGAGAAGAGTGGACTTTCCACTTCCCGATGCTCCAATAAAGACTGTTGCTGTATGCACCCCAACATCAAAGGAAATTCCATCAAGAACTAACTCTGACCCAAAAGTCTTTCTCAAGTTTCGGACTGAAAGCAGCGCACCACTGGAAGTACTCATGTGAGCCCCTGAGCATTTTGGCGTTCCATAGAGCGTCTAAGAATCCTGTCGGTATATCGCGTAAGTGGGATTGTTACGGCAAGAAAAAGTAGTGCCGCCATCACATAAGGCGTGTAGTTAAATGACTTGGCGGTCTGTATCTGAGCCGCTCTCACGGCATCTGTTACACCTAATATCGAGATAAGTCCTGTGTCCTTAATTAAGGCCACAAGATCATTGAGCAATGGCGGGGTAACGCGTTTGATCGCCTGCGGCAGGACGACATGGCGAAGTGTTTGAAAGTGCGACAGGCCCAGTGAACGGGCAGCAGCGCGCTGGCTTGGATGAACTGTAAGGATTCCGCTTCGAAGTACTTCAGCAACATAAGCGGTGTAGGTGATGATCACCGCAATCGTTCCAAGAATCAGAACTTCATTAGTGACTCCAGGAATCTGCAGTGCTGGAATACCAAATCCAATAAGCAGGATGACCAAGATCATCGGAATGCCTCTAAAGACATCCACATAGATGGTGGCAAGGAATCTAAATGGAGTGAGTGCTGGCGAGCGCGATGTTCGGACCAATGCAAGTAGGAGTCCCAAGACGGCAACTGAACTACCAGCAACGAGAGTGAGGGTGATATTTGTAGTGAATCCGAGAATTACTTTAGGCAGTACCTCTACTCCATAAGCCCATTTGAAGAAGGTGTCACGGAGAGATACCCAGCCTGGTGAGTTGACCAGGACAAGTGCCAAGGTACCAAGAACGACGGAGCTAGATACCGCCGCAATGAGCGCATTCTTTTTAATTTTACGTTGACGCGCTCTACGGCGAAGCTTTTCCAGATCACTCGGCTGCCAATTATTTGGGTCGGAGATGGGCGCAGTCATAGGTAAACCCTGACTACGCCCATCGGCCGATTGGCATTCGTTTATCTAGCGATTTGCTTACTTCAGGACGGGTGCGCCAGCAGTATTGGCCAAC
>RGOY01000122.1 GCA_010028225.1 Actinomycetota bacterium | reverse complement strand
TTCCAAAATCGAAGCCAGATTTCCTGGGCTTCCAATAAGCGCGTTGGTTCAACAATGAGGCACTTAAGTCACCTTTTTGACTGCCGACTAGATAGCCCTTTAGGTAGCGAGGAATAGAGATGGCCGAGTTAATCTATTACTGCGGGACGATGGACTCCGGTAAATCGACTCTTGCTCTCCAAACCGCTCATAACCATCAGAGTCGAGGACGCCAAGGTTTGATCTTTACTTCCAAGGATCGAGCAGGTGCAGGCACAATTTCTTCGCGCCTCGGTTTGCGCTCAGAGGCGATAGAAGTTGCCCCCGAGCTCGATATTCACAAATTTGTAGTCGAAAGACTCTCCATCGGAACGCGTATTGATTATGTCATCTGCGATGAAGCTCAGTTCTATCAAGAATCACAGATAGAACAGCTCGCGCGAATTGCCGATGGACTCGGTATAGATGTCTATGCCTTCGGAATTCTTACTGATTTTCGAACCAGACTCTTTCCAGGGTCGGCGCGCCTTGTTGAACTTGCCGATCGCGTTCAGACTCTTCAAGTCGAAGCCCTCTGCTGGTGTGGCGAGCGAGCAACGCACAATGCAAGAACGGTCAACGGCGTAATGGTTACAGAGGGCGAACAAGTCGTTGTTGGCGATGTCGCAACCGGAATTCAGGACCAAGTGGCCTACGAAGTTCTCTGCCGAAGACACCATATGCGAAAAGTGGTGACCGGTTCCTCTAAAGAACCATTGGTGCAGAAGAGTTCAGAGCCCCTGCCTTTTCAAGGTTAGAAGGTTTGCAGCAATTAGTTAGATCGCAAGAACGCCAGCAAGTATTGGCGCAATAAAAATCGCTGGCAAGAGATTGCCGACAGCGATTCGCTTGATACCCATAGAGCCAAGCGCGATTCCAATCAAAAGGATTCCTCCGCTGATTGTCAGAGCTTGAACTTGTACCTTGCTCAAGATTTCTCCCAGACCGAAACCAATCCCCGTCCAAAGAAATTGATAAAGTCCGACTGGAAGTGCCGAAAGTCCGACACCCCATCCAAATGATGCAGCAAACATAATCGACATAAAGAAATCCAATGTGCTCTTGAGAATGAGTAACTCAATACCTTCACCCATTCCATCGCTAATCCCGCCAAGTACCGCCATTGGACCTACGCCAAAAAGGATTGATGCGGCAAGAAAACCTTCAACAAATCGTGGATTTTCATCTCTGGAGAAGCGATTTCGAAGGGCGACGCCAAATCCTTCCAAACGTCGTTCGATGCCACTCCAATGTCCGAGGAGAGCGCCAAGCGCGAGCGAAAACAGTATGACAAGGATCGATACCCCACGGGCAAAGGAGTCTTGAAAGTCACGATCCCAAAATGTGCGAAGTGAATCGGCAGCAGCAATGAGGACAACGAGGCCCATCGCTTGAGTAATGAGATCCCTTAACTCAGTTTTAAACCTCTTGCCAAGGAGAAGCCCAAGTAAAGTGCCGAAAATAATCGCTGCGATGTTGATGAGTGTTCCACTGCCGATGATCACCGAGGGAGTCTAGACTTAGTGCGCGATGAAATTTCCTTCCTGGTTTGAGTTTCTTAAACCGTCTAGAACAATCCCAAAAACACCCTGGACTGCTACCCATCAGTGGCAGATCTCGCCAACTCGCTTCTTTGTTCTCTTTCTCGGCCTTGCGCTTTTCGGGATTGGTGATGCTTTAGTTATCTCCTCAAAGATTGGCAACGCGCCATGGTCAGTGCTCGCTCAAGGTCTTTCGCTCCGTCTCGATATCTCTATCGGTCTTGCAACAGTCTTTGTCGGAGCTGCCGTTTTACTTCTCTGGCTTCCCTTGAAACGACGAGTTGGTCTTGGAACCATCCTGAATATTTTCGTGATTTCAGCATTCATTGATTTTGGGCTAATGATCTTCCCTCAAGCTTCGACTCAGCTCTTTGGAGTTGGTTACGTAATCGGTGGAACGCTTCTCGTGGGTTTGGGTTCGGCGCTCTACCTGACCTGCGGACTTGGCGCAGGGCCCCGTGATGGTTTGATGACCGGGCTACACGAAAAAACAGGGGTGAGAGTTGGGCGAGTTCGACTAACCCTTGAAGTGATCGTCTTGATTTCAGGCGCACTTCTTGGCGGTACGTGGGGCCTTGGAACTGCTCTTTTCGCAGTGATGATCGGGCAGTCGGTGGCAATCTGGCTGGGTGTCGTAGCCCGAACTACCGCTAGGTAACACATAGGTTTGGGGCTTCCCCAACTACTTCCCTGCTTTTCCCAATCAGCCTTCCCCCGGGGTCGAAAACACCCCCGTCACCAAAACAGAAAGGTAAATCCGTGCTCGATTCATTTTTCAAAATATCTGAGCGTGGTTCCACAATCTCACGAGAGATCAGAGGAGGGTTCGTCACATTCTTCACGATGGGTTACATCGTGGCGTTGAACCCACTCATCTTGGGAGGGGTTGACGGTACCGGCGAATTCCTCGGCGGAGGAACGACTGGTCCCAATATCGCTCTGGTAGCAGCTGCAACTGCTCTCATCGCGGGAATCATGTCAATTCTTATGGGAGTCATTGCGAACTTCCCGCTAGCCATCGCAACAGGGCTAGGCCTCAACACCTTCGTTGCAGTCGGCATAGCCAAATTGCCTGACATGACCTGGGCGGATGCTATGGGTCTTGTTGTTCTCGAAGGTCTCATAATTCTTATTCTCGTACTCACTGGATTCCGCATTGCGGTTTTCAGGGCGGTACCCACGCAACTCAAGATTGCGATCTCGGTAGGTATTGGTCTTTTCATTACCTTAATCGGTCTGGTAGATGCAGGTTTTGTCAGGAAGACACCTGGAACCGGCCCTGTACCAGTAACGCTTGGATATGACGGCAAACTCGTTGGTTGGCCGGTTATCGTCTTCGCAGCCGGCTTAATCCTGACCATTGCCCTTTGGGTCAAGAAGGTCAAAGCGGCTCTCTTGATTGGGATCCTTGTATCAACCGTCTTCGCGGTTATTCTGGAGTCTGCATTCAAAATTGGTGCAAACTTCATTCCAAAAGGTGTCATCGACGGCGTATTCGGAGGAAAACTTCCTCCTGAATTCAAGGGAATTGTCCTCGAAAACGGAGACTATGTTAACTCCAAAGGATGGGGTCTCAACGTCCCGGCGGTACCCGATGCAATTGTGGAGACACCCAAGTTTGATCTCCTGGGGCAATTCAACCTCTTTGGCTCATTCAGCAAGATAGGTGTCATCACAGTAGTTCTCCTAGTGTTCACATTATTGCTCGCGGACTTCTTTGACACCATGGGAACAATGACTGCGATCGGTCACCAAGCAGGACTTGTAGATTCCAATGGAAACGTTCCAAATGCAAATAAAATCTTGGTCGTTGACTCCCTCGCTGCTGCAGCGGGTGGAGCCGGCGCCGTCTCCTCAAATACCTCATACATTGAGAGCGCGTCCGGTGTCGGCGAAGGTGCCCGAACCGGACTTGCGTCGGTAGTTACTGGAATTCTTTTCTTGCTGACTACCTTCCTTGCTCCTCTTGTAAAGGTTATCCCCTATGAGGCAGCAACCCCAGCTCTGATCATTGTTGGGTTCTTGATGATGACTCAAATCAAGGAAATTGATTGGCAGGACGTCGGAGTAGCTATCCCGGCATTCCTTACGATCATCTTGATGCCGTTCACCTACAGCATCGCTGTCGGTATCGGCGCTGGATTCGTCGCCCATGTCTTGATTCGTCTCTTCCAAGGTCGCGCGAAGGAAATCCATCCGCTTCTCTGGTTGATTGCCGGTCTCTTTCTCACAACAAGCATTTTGTTGTGGTGGGTTCGTACCTATCGCCGCGCCCGCGCGCTCGGCATGGGCACACATGTCGCTTGGGCATTCGCCGCTGCGATCTGGCTCTATCTCGTTCTCGGCTTCATCCGGCCGGTACTGATGGGCAATTTCTCGGAAGCGGTTCCTTTCGGCATCTTCCCGCATCTTGATTGGACGGCAGCGTTCTCCATTCGCTACGGCAATCTTTTCTATAACCCCTTCCACATGATCTCGATCGCGTTCCTTTACGGTTCGGCTCTGCTCTTCGCGATGCATGGCGCAACGATCCTTGCGGTCTCGCATCTCGGCGGTGATCGCGAAATCGAACAGATCCTTGATCGTGGGACAGCCTCGGAACGTGCGGCTTTGTTCTGGCGCTGGACGATGGGTTTCAACGCGACGATGGAATCGATCCATCGCTGGGCTTGGTGGTTTGCCGTGCTCTGCCCGCTTGCGGGTGGCATCGGCATTCTTCTGACCGGCACCG
>RGOY01000121.1 GCA_010028225.1 Actinomycetota bacterium | reverse complement strand
GATGCGATGGATAGTCCCAGCCTCCTACATTTCATGGATCCTCGCGAAGATTCTTGGACCAGTCACGGTGATCTTGATTGCGCTTGGAAATGCCTTGACTCCTGGAAAAGGATTTCGAAAAGGCCCATTCTCTAATGAAGCCGAATTACGCGATCTTGTAGATCAAGCCCATGAGAGCGGTCTTGTCGAAGAATCTGAACACGAGATGATCCACTCAGTATTCGAACTGGGTGACACCATGGTGCGCGAGTTAATGATTCCGCGAACTGAGATGGTCTGGATTGAAGGGGATAAGAATCTCCGTCAAGGGATGTCACTTTTCCTGCGATCTGGCTATTCGAGAATCCCGGTGGTCGGCGAGGATGTTGACTCAATCATTGGCATCGCTTACATCAAGGACATCGTCAGGCGAGTCCACGATCATCCGAAATCAGAGACAAGTGAGAATATCTCAGATCATCTTCGACAGGCGACATTCGTTCCTGAGTCGAAAAATGCCGCAGAGTTATTGAGGCAGATGCAGCGAGAACAAATACATCTGGCAATCGTGATAGATGAGTATGGCGGGACCGCTGGAATCATCACCATCGAAGATATCCTCGAGGAGATCGTCGGTGAAATTGCGGATGAGTATGACGATTTCGGAGAAGAATTCGAGAGAATCAATGAAAACAGCGCTCGAATAGCCTCGCGGATGCATATCGAAGATCTCGCAGAAGAACTTGAGATTTCCATTGATGATGCTGGTGATGGTGATATCGACACCATCGGTGGATATATGGCGAAGATGTTAGGACGCGTGCCGATTCCAGGAAGCTCAATTGAGATTTCCGGGTGGCGCTTTACTGCAGAACGTCCCGCCGGTAGGAGACATAGGATCACCTCCATTCTCGCTGAGAAAGTAGATCAAGTGAGTGAGGTGTCAAAGCCGTGACAAAGATTCTCCGATTTGTCGAGCGAAGTGCGAACGCCGGATCATCAGAACCGAAATTTGGAATTCTGGAATCAGAGAATGTGATTCGCGCTGTCGCAAGTGACCCACTCTATGCCGGCATCTCGCTTCGGGATGAGGTTTTTACTTTAGATGAGGTAAGACTTCTTGCTCCCGTCATTCCGCGGAGCAAAGTCGTCTGTGTCGGAAAGAACTATGCAGATCATGCGGCAGAGATGGGTGGTGAAGTTCCGAAGCAGCCAATAATCTTCATCAAACCTAACACGACAGTTATCGGTCCCGAAGAGACAATCGTCTGGCCGAAGGAGAGTGAGCGCGTTGATCATGAAGCAGAACTTGCGATAGTCATCTCCAAGATCTGTCGCTATGTTCCACGCGATAAGTACAAAGATGTGATCTTTGGCTACACCCTCGCAAATGATGTGACCGCCCGAGATATCCAGAAGATTGATGGGCAGTGGACGAGAGCAAAGGGTTTCGACACATTCTGCCCGCTCGGGCCATGGATAGATACAGATTTCGAGCCAGGTGATCAGGCGATCACATGTTTTGTCGGCGATGAGAAACGTCAAGAAGCGAAACTTTCGGATATGTTCTTCAAAGTTCCTGAGATCATTGAATTCATCTCTTCGGTGATGACACTGCTTCCTGGAGATGTGATTCTTACGGGAACGCCCGCGGGTATCGGTCCATTACAGCGTGGCGGGAGAGTGCGAGTGAGCATCGAGGGATTGGGTTCTCTGAGCAACCAGGTGTCTAAGTGATGAGCGAAAATCGCCAGGTGCGAGTCCGCTTCGCCCCGTCACCGACTGGTGATCTACATGTCGGCAACATCCGAACGGCGCTCTTTGATTGGGCCTACGCAAGACATACCGCTGGAAAATTCGTCTTTCGAATCGAAGATACCGATCGCGAACGAGTCACTGATCAGTACATTCAAGCAGCTGCAGATACGTTGAGATGGCTTGGACTTGATTGGGACGAGGGACCTGAAGTTGGCGGACCACATGGCCCGTATCTTCAATCTCAACGCCTTGCAATCTACAAAGAGTGGGCCGATCGATTTCTTGATCAAGGAGATGCATATCTCTGTTTCTGCACTAACGAAGAGCTTGAAGCAAGGCGCGAGGCAGCAAAAGAGTCAAACCGCCCACCTGGTTACGACGGTGCATGTCGCGATCTAAGCGAAAGTGATCGAAAGAGATTAAGTGATGAAGGGCGAAAGCCCGTCATTCGAATGCGGATGCCGGATGGTTCCACCACATTCAACGATCTCATCCGCGGCGAAGTGACCTTTGACCATAAATTCGTCCCTGACTTTGTCTTGATGCGAAACGATGGGTCGCCTCTCTATACCTTGGCAGTTGCGGTAGATGATGTCTTGATGAAGATCACTCATATTCTTCGCGGCGAAGATTTGCTCTCATCTACGCCTCGCCAGATCAGGGTCTATCAGGCGATGGGAGTGAAAGTTGAGGATTATCCGATTTTTGCTCACTTGCCATTCGTTATGGGAACTGACAACGCAAAACTATCGAAGCGCAATGGCGAAGTATCTATCGCGTGGTATCGAGAGCGTGGTTTCTTGCCAGAGGCGATATGTAATTATCTTGCTCTTCTCGGTTGGTCGCCCGGAGATGATCGTGAAAATGTGACTCTGAGCGAGTTAGCTGAGCTCTTTGATGTATCGAGAGTCAATGCATCACCCGCACGTTTCGACATGAAGAAACTTGAAGCCATTAACGGCGAAAAGATTCGTGCACTATCTATCGATGAGCTACTCGAGCGTTCTCTGCCATTTCTCAAGAGTTCAAAGGTGATCACAGGTACCCAGGATGAGATAGAAGTAATCAGAAAGGCTCTGCCACTTATTCAGGAGCGAATCATCACCTTGAGCGAGGTTGTTGGAATGGTGAGCTTCCTCTTTGGCGAGGATGTAGTAGTCGCTGAGGATGAGGCAACGAAGATCAGCGATGAAGTCTCTCGAGCAACTTTGAAGGCCGCCAAAGAAGTGCTTGAACTCGTCTCTGAGTGGAGCGAGATTTCGATTGAGTCAGCGCTACGTGGTGAATTGATAGAGAAAATGGGTCTCAAGCCTCGAGTTGCATTCACTCCAGTGAGAATCGCAGTGACCGGCAGTCATATTTCGCCACCACTCTTTGAGTCTCTCGCGCTCCTTGGAAAGACGCGCACCCTTCGGAGGATTTCCGCACTCTTGTAAGAGGCGGTAAAGTTCGCATGCTCTTTTGGGGTATGGGGTAATTGGCAGCCCAGCTGATTCTGGTTCAGCTTGTCTAGGTTCGAGTCCTGGTACCCCAGCGAATGACGAAACGTTTGTTGTAACGAATGTACTAGGGCCCCGTCGTCTAGCGGCCTAGGACTCTGGCTTCTCAAGCCAGCTACGAGGGTTCGAATCCCTTCGGGGCTGCTTTATCTCTTGGCAATGACTTCTGAAAGTCTCGCGGCAGTGGCAACAACTGCTGCTGCATGAAGACGTCCCGGTTGTCGACCCAATCTTTCAATCGGACCACTGATACTTACTGCGGCGATAACTTTATTGTTGGGGCCGCGCACTGGCGCAGAAACTGAAGCGACTCCAGGTTCTCGTTCTCCAACTGATTGTGCCCACCCTCGTCGTCGAATCGCAGAGAGATTTGTCGCCGTGAATCGCGCGCCCTGTAAACCTCGATAGAGGCGATCTGCATCCTCCCAAGCGAGAAGTACTTGCGCGGCAGAACCCGCCTGCATCGTTAGCGTCGCGCCAACTGGAACTGAATCTCGAAGGCCTGACAATCGTTCGGCTGCAGCGACGCAGACTCGAACCTCGCCTTGTCGTTTATAGAGTTGAGCGCTCTCACCAGTCGCATCGCGTAGAGCGATCAATGCCGGCGAAGCCGCTGCCAATAGTCGGTCTTCACCAGCCGCTGCCGATAGTTCACTAAACCGTGGTCCCAAGATGAATCTGCCCGAGAGATCCCTTGCTACAAGACGGTGATATTCAAGGGCCAGGGCAAGACGATGGGCAGTGGGGCGAACAATGCCTGTTGCGGCGACCAACTCTGCGAGTGAATGTGGGCCACTCTCGAGGACGCTCACAATATGGATGGACTTGTCGAGAACGCCAACTCCGCTATTCTTTCGCTTGTCCATAATCCAATACTGACATCTCAGGAGTTGAGACGCAACAACTTCTGGAATTTCTGGCTAAGGGGGCGCAGTGGGTAAGACAATGGCGGAGAAGATCTGGGCTGATCACCTCGTTCGCACCGCTGAGGGAGAACCTGATCTGCTCTATATCGACCTTCATTTGATTCACGAGGTCACTAGCCCTCAAGCATTTGATGGATT
>RGOY01000013.1 GCA_010028225.1 Actinomycetota bacterium | reverse complement strand
GATCTGCCAAAGTCTGGTGAAAAGATAACCTTTGATAATAAGGAAATTGGATTTGTTGGCACTGTTGCACGGCACTTTGAGTTGGGTCCCATTGCGCTTGCCGTTATCAAGCGAATGACTCCAGCAGATGCAGTTCTTGATATCGCCGGGCTAAAGGCCACCCAAGAAATACTTGTTCCACTCGAATAGAAAATTAATCAATAGACAAGCGCTTGAGTGCCTTCACTCATAATCTCTTCAACAAAGGACGCTGATCCTTTAATCTCCACCCCATCGATCACTTCATCTTCAGTGATGCCGCGACGTGCAGCGCATTGAGTACACAAAGTAACTCGCCCGTTATCGACAACTAGTTGAAAGAGCTCCCCAAGATCTGGTGAGTGCGCAAGAGAGAGTTCTTCGACTCGACCAGGGAGTGCGAACCAGGAAGCCTCTGAAGTTAGCCAGAGTGATACATCAAGTCCTGACGCTATTGCCGAGCTTGCGACACTCAAAGCCCCAGAGAGTCTTTCAGGATCTTCCTTGCCCGAGATAAGTTTGATAACGATCTGTTTTGCCATATGCCCGACTCTACTTCGCTCTCTAAAGGTAGGCTAACCGCGTGCCTTACCCGCGCAGAATGTTGCTAAACCAAACTTTCTCTCTGATTCTAGAGTGGTCCAACTGATGGCATTCACAATTCCTGAGGGTCTACATCCTGACCTCAATCCACTAGCGTGGCTGATCGGGACATGGCGCGGCAAAGGTCATGGAGATTATCCAGAAATAGAACGTTTTGATTTCGCTCAAGAAGTCACCTTCAATCATGATGGCAGAGGTTTCCTCACATATTTCTCACGTTCGTGGATCATTGATGAGAACGATGACATCATCCGTCCCGCTGCAAGTGAGACCGGTTTCTGGCGAGTCAAACCCAATAACGTTCTTGAAGTACTTATTGCGCATAGTTCTGGGATTGCTGAAGGGTGGCTGGGGCGATTTGAGGGCCCGAAGATTCAATTAGCAATGGATCAGGGATATTCGACGCCCACTGCCAAGAGCGTCACTGAAGGTTCACGTCTTTATGGATTAGTTGAAGGCGAGCTCTTCTTTGCTTACGACATGGCAGTCCCCGGTAAGGATCTTCAAGCACATATCTGGTCGACCCTCGCGCGATCGCAGGGGTAGCGGTTTGAGATGACGAGAGAGAACAGACCCGAGCTTCGTGGCGAAATTTTGGTGGAAGTAATTCGCGATGAGATGGTTGAGTCAGTACATCACGGTCATCTTCTGATTCTTGATCAAGCAGGCAAAGTAATTAAATCTATAGGCGAGTCGAACCTTCTCATCTACCCACGATCAGCGATTAAAGGAATACAAAGCGCGGCAATGGTGCGTGCAGGCCTCAAGTTGGATGCAAAGGAGTTGGCACTTGTTTCTGCAAGTCATGCAGGTAGCGAGCAACATCTTGAGAGTGCAGAGAAAATTCTGGCTAGCGTGGGACTCGATGAGTCGTCGCTGAAAAATACGCCGGACCGCCCGCTTGGTACAAAAGAGAGACGTGGGTGGGGCGATAAGGCACCATCATCATTGGCTGCAAACTGCAGTGGAAAGCATGCGGGAATGGTTGCGACGTCGAAGATCAATGGTTGGGATATTGAAAGTTACAAGGAACCTGATCACCCGCTCCAACTTCTCATTAGAGCAGAACTTGAGAAGTTGTCAGGTGAAAGAATTGAGAAGATATCTGTTGATGGATGTGGTGCACCTCTTTTTGCAATCTCGCTTCAGGGTCTAGCCACATCTATTAATAATCTCGTTAATTCAGATGATCCGATCCATGATTCTATTTTTCAAGCTTGTCGATCATTTCCCGAGATGGTGAGCGGTGACGGGCGCATCATCACTGAATCGATGCGGCAGATCCCTAATCTTTTTGCAAAGGATGGGGCTGAAGGTGTGATGATCGCCGCCATTCGCGGAAAGGGAACGATTGTCTGGAAAATGAGCGATGGATCTCAACGCGGTGATTGGCCACTTCTTGCTGCAAGCCTTTCGCATCTAGGAGCAAGACTTCACTTCGATCAAGTTCCTGTTTACGGAGATGGACGGGTTGTAGGGGAGATTCGCGCGAGTAAACTCGCCTCTGATGTCTCCCGATAAATCTCTCACCTCATCAAGCACCAGCCATCAACCGCGACGCATTGCGAAGTTGATGCTTCATACCTCACCGCTCGATCAAGCAGGAACTGGTGATGCTGGTGGGATGAATATTTATGTAGTCGAGAGCGCTAAACGTATGGCTGCATCGGGTCTTGCTGTCGATATCTTTACTCGAGCGCACGATGAGTCTTTACCCCGAATAGTGGACCTTGAACCTGGAGTGAGGGTCAAGCACCTGCATGCTCATCCTTATCGCGGGGTAAGCAAGAGTGATATCCCTGCGCTTATGAAGCCATTGGAGCGAGACTTCTTTCGCCACCTTGAAGAAGATGGTGGCTACGAAATCATCCACTCTCACTATTGGAGTTCAGGAATTTTGGCTCGCACTATCGCAGAGAAGTCCGGCACGCCATTTGTTCACACTTTCCACACCACAGCGCGAGTGAAGAATCTTTCACTTGCAGACGGGGAAAATCCTGAGCCGTTAAGCCGAGCAATCGGTGAAGAAGAAGTCGCGCAATCTGCCAGTGCCATCATCGCAAATACTGATTCAGAGGCGGCGAGTCTGGTCTCGCTCTACAGCGCATGTCCAGAGCGAGTATTTGTCGCTACTCCTGGAGTAAATCTCAATGAGTTCAAGCCAGGTATTGGACGAGTCGCAACGCGAAGGAAACTTGGAATTTCTGAAGATAAATTCATTTTGACCTTCGTCGGTCGTATTCAGCCCCATAAAGGTCCAGAAGTTTTGATTCGAGCTGCTGCAGAGATGGTGGCCCATAGCCCGCTCCTTCGCGAGAAAGTCCTCGTACAAATCATTGGTGGCGCGTCAGGCAACGGTGCAGGTGAACCAGAGCGATTGGCGAAGTTGGCAAAGTGGATTGGCGTTGATGATGTCGTTAAATTCTTACCACCGATAGCGCGTGCTGATCTCCCAGATTGGTACCGTGCATCTGATGTGGTCTGTGTTCCTAGCTATAGCGAGTCATTTGGTTTAGTGGCGCTTGAGGCTCAAGCGTGCGGGACTCCCGTTGTTGCGACAGCAGTCGGTGGACTTCGCGCAGCTGTTGCCGATGGTATCTCTGGCTCACTTGTTGATGGTCATGATGCGAAAGCATGGAGCGCAGTCTTGCTACGCCTCATCGCGCAACCGGAGCGACGTTTGATCCTCTCGCTCGGCGCCGTCAAACATGCAGAAAACTTTGGCTGGGATCAAACAGCTCGGACGATTCTTGATGTTTATGACAAAGTACTGAGTCAGTCTCAGGCAGATAGCAACCGCACCAATCAATCCAATCTCGCTTAAGAGTATTGATGGATAATCATCTCGCCCGTCAACGCAGAACGGGAGCTGTTGTCGAGGAATTTCTTGAGTCGCATCACCTTTCGTATGAGCGAGTCGATGACCGCACATATATGGCAACGCTTCCTGGCACATCTAAACTCGAAACACATTGTGCGCTAACTATCGGCGATCACTCACTTGGAGTGAGTGCGTTCGTAATTAGAAAGCCTGATGAGAATGCGGCCGAAGTTCATGAGTGGATGCTGAAGCGAAATGCATCGATGTATGCAGTTGCCTTTGCACTCAATGAACTCGGTGACATCTATCTTGTGGGGCGGCTTTCTCATGCGGCTGTCACGGATAGTGAGTTGGATAAGATGGTTGGATCGGTTCTTCAATATGCAGATGGAGCTTTCAATCCGCTCTTGGAGTTGGGTTTTTCCTCGGCAATAAGACGTGAATGGGCTTGGCGACTTTCCCGCGGTGAATCACTTGCCAACTTGAAGGCTTTCGAGCACTTAATCTCTTGATCAAAGAGTTGATGGCAAGATAAGGCATATGACTATGGAACTAATCCTCCTCCGACATGGTGAGAGCGAGTGGAATGCCAAGAATCTCTTCACAGGCTGGGTGGATGTCGCGCTCTCTGAGAAAGGCGTATCAGAGGCAAAACGTGGCGGTCAGTTACTCAAGGAAAAATCTTTGCTTCCCGATGTCGTCCATACATCTCTGTTGAAGCGAGCGATTCACACAGCGAATTACGCTCTTGCTGAGATGGATCGGGATTGGATTCCGGTGAGGAGAAGTTGGCGACTCAACGAACGCCACTATGGCGCACTTCAGGGCAAGGATAAGAAGGCAACCCTTGAGCAATATGGCGAGGAGCAATTTCAACTCTGGCGACGATCTTTTGATGTTCCACCGCCCCCTATAGAAGATGGTGACAAGTACTCACAATCAAGCGATCCTCGCTACGCATCTCTAGGGGCTGACCTGCCGCGAACCGAATGTCTTAAGGATGTAGTTGATCGATTGATCCCTTATCTCACTAACGAGATCGCAGCCGATATGCGAAAAGGACTTCGAACCCTTGTCGTTGCGCACGGGAATTCGATCAGGGCCATCGTCAAACATATTGACTGCATCTCTGATGAGGAGATTGCAAAGTTGAATATCCCCACCGGGATTCCGTTGCTTTATCGGTTTGACGATGACTTTGAGCCGACCAAAAAAGGTGGCGAATACTTAGATCCCGAGGCCGCGCGAATTGCTATTGAAGCTGTGGCGAATCAGGGAAAGAAGTAACTACTCGGAATCGTTTGAATATTTGCCGGTGACTAAGAAGTAAACGCGCCTTGCGATCGAAACTGCATGATCTGCATATCGCTCGTAGTAACGGCCCAAAAGTGTCATATCAATTGCAGTTTCAGTGCCATGTGGCCAACTCTCATCGAGCAAGGTGGCAAAGAGTTTACGGTGGAGCCGATCTACCTCATCGTCATCGCGTTCCATCTCAAGTGCTTTATCTAGATCGCGCTCTGTGATGACGAGTGTGCATTTCTCAGCAACAACTTTGACGCACTTGCCCATCTCTTCGATGGTAAGAAGAAGTTCAGAGGGAATCGCGGCTGCGGGATGGCGAAGCCGGGTAATTTTCGCAACGTGATGAGCCATATCTCCCATGCGCTCGAGATCTGAACTCATCCGAAGCGCAGTTACTAGAGCGCGTAAGTCACTCGCTACCGGCTGTTGGCGGGCAATGATTTCGATAATTCGGTTATCGAGGTCATGAGCAACTCCATCAACTCGATCATCGGCAGAGATCACTTCTTCAGCCTCAGTGAGATTGGCTGTGAGCAAAGCGTGGGTGGCCTTCTGCATCGCTTCATTGACGAGAATAGATAGTTCGACGAGTGATGCCGTAACGCCATCGAGTTCATCCTGAAATGCAGATCGCAGCCAAGCCATGGCGTAAGCCTATTCGAGATGAGATGAATGAGGGAAATCAAGGAGGTAAACGCACGGTGAACGAGACTTTCCCGAAGTTTGCGGGGGCAATCTACGATAAGCGCATGGGATGTTGGCTTCAATGATCTTTCGTAAGAGCGTCGAAGAGGATGAACTTTCTAGCGTTCCCATTGGACCCATCTCAGATTCATTACTTCGAACCTTGGAATTACTTGAAGATGAAGTATTGGTAATTGATGGCGATGATCGTCCTATCTATCAATCTACCGGCATATCAGCGCTCAACTTGATCAAAGGTGAACGATTACATGGCGAAGAGGTGCTCGCGATTGTTCGCGCGGTTCGAAGGACTGCGAAACCACATCAAGGTCTCATTGAAATACCCCGGGGGCTCATTGGGGAAGGAAAGCGCAGAATCAAGATTGCAGTCACCACATTAGATACAGAGTCCGTCTTGATTTTGATTAATGATGAGAGCGAGAAGACACGGGTTGATGCGATCAGGCGTGACTTCATTGCCAACATATCTCATGAGTTAAAGACACCTATCGGTGCTTTGTCACTGCTTAGTGAGGCAATTTCATCGGCGAAAGATGAGCCGTTAGCGATGGAGAAATTCGCTTCTCGCATCAAAAGTGAGGCGAAGCGTTTGGAAGAACTCGTCAGGGAGATAATCAACCTCTCAAGGTTACAAGGCGAAGATCCATTGATGGATCCACATCCAGTTGACTTGCTCGACGTGGCAAGAAAAGCAATCGATCAAGCTGAGACAAATGCGGAGTCAAGACGAATAGATATTGAACTTGCAGGAAAAGATGAAGTAATTGTTTTGGGTGACCGAGAGCAGTTAGTGATGGCAGTCCACAATCTCATAGAGAATGCGATTAACTACTCGCCAGAGGGCACGCATGTAGCGGTTGAAGTGAAAGTGAATGACTCAGTAGCCGAAGTTTCTGTCAAAGATCAAGGTATTGGTATCAAAGAGGAGGAGTTGGAGAGAATCTTCGAGCGTTTCTATCGTGTAGATCCTGCAAGGTCGCGCGAGACCGGAGGAACTGGCCTTGGTCTCTCTATCGTCAAGCATGTCGCTCAGAATCATGGTGGTGAGGTGCGAGTCTGGAGCAAGGTTGGGCTTGGAAGCACATTTGCATTGAGATTACCCATCGCTCGTGAAGTTCCAGCGGGAGAAGAAAGGACTTAAGGGAGTATGACAAAAGTTCTTGTCGTTGAAGATGAAGAGTCCTTCTCCGAGGCGCTCTCTTTCCTCTTGGGAAAGGAAGGCTTTGTAGTCGATACGGCTGCAACGGGCAGCCAGGCTTTGGCGAAGTTTGACAAGGGAAGTTACGACTTGATTCTCCTTGATTTGATGATTCCTGAAGTTTCTGGAATCGAAGTCTGTCGCGCTATCAGAGCTAAGTCCCAGGTACCCATCATCATGTTGACCGCTAAGGATTCTGAAATCGACAAAGTGGTTGGCCTGGAATTAGGGGCGGATGATTATGTGACTAAGCCCTATTCCAAGAGCGAACTAGTTGCGCGAATACGTGCGGTCCTGCGTCGTGGGACTTTCGCAGTCAATGGTGATGACCATGGCGTTATATCTGTCGCCAACATTCGAATGGATGTCGATCGACATCAAGTATCTGTCGCCGGACAACCAATCGCTCTCCCATTGAAGGAGTTTGAACTATTGGAATTCTTGATGCGAAATCCAGGCCGGGTACTCACCAGAACGCAGTTAATCGATCGAGTCTGGGGAAGTGATTATGTCGGCGATACTAAAACTCTTGATGTCCATGTCAAAAGACTTCGGGCGAAGATTGAGAAAGACCCTGCGAATCCAGTACTGATTCAGACCGTGCGAGGACTTGGTTATAAGTTGGAGATTTAGTCCTCTGTCGGTGTGAACACGGGACGTGCAACATCGATGAATTCAGCTGAACGATCTCGGACTAAAACGCTCAACTCCACGATCCCTGAATTGGCGAGGATGACCAGGACAGGAACTCGGTAACCAGGCTTTGCACCTAAGGATTCGACGAATGCAAAGGCGTTTGCACTAGGACCTTCAAAAATCACTGGCTTGTTGAGTTCGAGTGGTAACTCGCTAACTAGCGCACCTGCACGACCAATCGACGCTTGCGCTCCGTTGATCGCAATGCCTAAAACGGCATCTGTTGCCTCATCTTGATTGACGATTGTGCCGACGAGTACTGCAGAACTATCCGGCTGAATCACGAGAGTCATATTGCGCAGTTTTATCGATCCTGCTTGACCCTCAACGCCATCGGTGACTTGAGTGATCAATCGAGTTGCTGCATTTGGTCCTGCTGCGCAACCAGTAAGAAGAGTGCTCGCGAGCGAGAGTGAAAGAACCGAAAATGTCAAGAATCTAGTTCGTCGCAAAGCCATGAATTTCACGGCGTAAGAATAGGGCAATACTGCACAGGGAATCGAAGTTTTAACTTGTGATGGATGTGATGTAGAATCTCCCCCTAACGAAAGGCGCTCAATGTCATTCAAGGTCGGCGAAACCGTTGTTTATCCCCATCACGGAGCAGCTCTCATCGAGGCAATCGAGAAGAGAACGATCAAAGGCGAAGAGAAGACATACTTAGTTCTAAAGGTTCAACAAGGCGATCTCACCGTTCGAGTACCCGCAGATAATGTGGATCTCGTTGGTGTGCGCGATGTCGTTGATTCTGCTGGGCTAGATCGCGTCTTTGGCGTATTGCGTCAGCCGTATACCGAGGAGCCAACAAATTGGTCCCGTCGTTACAAAGCCAATCTTGAGAAGTTGGCATCAGGTGATGTCATCAAGGTTGCAGAAGTTGTCCGCGACCTTTACCGCCGCGATCTAGATCGTGGTCTCTCTGCTGGTGAGAAGCGAATGCTTGCAAAAGCGAAATCAATCCTGATCTCTGAACTCGCCCTCGCAGAGCGAACCGACGAGGCTAAGGCTGAATCAATCCTCAATGAGGTGCTTGCCTCCTAAGGCGTCTTCTTAAAAATCCATAAGGGGCGTGAAAATGGCTAGAACTGCTGCCATCATCGCTGCTGCTGGAAGCGGAGAGCGGCTAGGTTCAAAAATTCCCAAGGCTCTCGTTCAACTGGCTGGTCGCACTCTCATCGAACATGCATTCTCATCAATTTCGCCTCTCGTCGACGAAGTGGTGATCGCTGCACCAGCCGACTATGAGGAAAGTTTTCGAAATCTATTTGGAGAGAGTGCCAAGGTAGTGACCGGTGGGGCGACTCGAAGCACTTCCATTGCCCATGCGCTTGAGGTTGTTTCACCCAACATCGATTTCATCGTGGTACATGATGCTGCGCGTGCGCTCGCCTCGACTTCTCTTGCTGCTCGGGTAATCGAAGCGCTCAATGATGGCGAGGTCGCCGTTATTCCCGCACTCCCTGTCGTCGACACTATTAAGTCAATCAACAGCGATGGCTATGTAACTCTCACGCCAGATCGCACAAATCTTCGAGCAGTACAGACACCACAAGGTTTCACCCGTCAAATTCTCAACCGAGCCCATCAAGGTCTCGATCGAAACCCTGATGCAACAGATGATGCAGCCCTTGTTGAGTCACTTGGCGAGAAAGTGAAAGTGATCGAGGGGGAGAGTAGGGCGTTAAAGATAACTACCAGTGATGACCTTGAACGCGCGATGGTGATCCTTGGCCTCTCACAAAGTGATGAAGTGCGAAGCGGAGTTGGTGTTGATGCACATGCTTTCTCATCCGACCCACATCGAAAGCTGCATCTTGCTTGTCTTGAATGGGCAGGTGAAGTTGGTGTTGATGGCCACTCTGATGGCGATGTTGCTGCTCATGCAATTTGTGATGCACTATTTTCTGCTGCAGCTCTCGGAGACTTAGGATCGAATTTCGGAGTTGATGACCCACGTTATGCCGGCGCCTCTGGTGCTACTTTGCTTCGCGAAGCGAGTAATCGCGTCAAGGCATCAGGTTTTGAGATCCTTAATGTTTCGGTGCAGATTGTCGGTAACCGGCCAAAACTTAGCCCGAGAAGGCGAGAGGCGATTTCTGCACTCTCGATTGCCTTGGGCGGAGTTGAAGTCTCTGTTAGCGCGACGACCACAGATGGGCTTGGACTTACTGGTGAGGGCCGAGGCATTGGCGCAACGGCAACTGCTCTCCTCATTAAGCGCGCGGTTCGAAGCGTAAATGTAGGATCGAATACCTAATGTCACTATCTCTCTACAACACTGCAACGAGAAGCATCGAAACTTTCAAAGCGATCACTGCTGGAAAAGTTGGCATCTATCTCTGTGGCGCAACAGTTCAAGCTGAGCCGCATATTGGGCATATTCGAAGCGGTGTGAATTTCGACATCTTGAGACGCTGGCTTATTCATTCTGGCTACGATGTCTGCTTTATTCGAAATGTCACCGATATAGACGACAAGATCTTGCATAAGGCCGTCCACGAGAACTCGCCTTGGTGGGCAGTTGCGATGAAATATGAACGTGCATTTACCGAGGCCTATCGCGCTCTCAATGTGATGCCACCGACTTATGAACCGCGTGCGACTGGACATATCACCCAGATGATTGCCTTGATAGAGCGTCTCGTTGAACGTGGTTATGCCTACGCACCAGGAAATGGTGACCTTTATCTTGAAGTTCGAAAACTCGCCTCCTACCTCACGCTCTCTGGACAAAAGTTAGATGATTTACTGCCGGCTGGTGATGCAGATGAGTCAATGAAACGTGATCCGCGAGATTTTGCATTATGGAAAGGTTCGAAACCTGGTGAACCTTCATGGCCAACACCTTGGGGAGATGGCAGACCAGGTTGGCATTTAGAGTGTTCTGCTATGGCACACGCCTATCTTGGGGAGGAATTTGATATCCATGGTGGTGGACTTGATCTGATCTTCCCGCATCACGAAAACGAGATAGCACAGTCTCAAGCGGCGGGATATGGCTTTGCTCGAGTCTGGATGCATAACGCATGGGTAACTGCAAGCGGTGAGAAGATGAGCAAATCTCTCGGTAACTCACTTATTGTCCGAGAGATATTGAAGCGAGTTCGCGGCATTGAACTTCGGTGGTATCTCGGAAGTGCTCACTATCGATCGATGCTCGAATTCTCATTTGAAGCGCTCGAAGAATCGGCAATAGCCTTCCGACGAATCGAAAGCTTCTTACAACGTGCAGCAGAGTACGGTGAAGTGAAACCGGCAATCTCCGGTGAATTCAAGGCAGCAATGGATGATGATCTAGCAGTTCCTGCTGTCTTGGCTCTGATCTCGGGATGGCTTCGTGCCGGCAATACTGCGATAAGCGAAGCAAACACATCCGCGATATGTGACGCAGCGAGCAAGATTCGTGGCGCACTTGAAGTACTTGGATGCGATCCTTTTGATGCAGCGTTTACTGCTGACCAGGCTTCTGTTTCATCCAACAAGAAGGAAGTTCTTGATGGGCTCATCGCTGGGCTGCTTCAAGAGCGAGAGGAAGCGAGAGCTCGAAAAGATTTTGCTTCGGCAGATCGAATTCGAGATCGAATCTCATCTCTCGGTATCACAATCGAAGACACCGCTAGTGGACCGAGATGGAGTATCTCCTGATGGCAACACCCCCAAAGCGCCCTCGCCGCCTTAAAGGCCGTGGGCCAACACCAAAAGCTGCTGATCGGCCGTATCACAAAGCAGCGAAGTTCGGGAAGAGAAAGCGAACTAGCGATGGCCCACGATCCCGAAGTGAGAGCGCAAGCGATGAGAGAGCGCGTAGCGATCGACCACGCGGAGAGCGAAGGCGAGATGATCGACCACGTAGCGATCGACCACGTAGCGATCGACCACGCGGAGAAAGAAGACGCGAAGAGTTCGAGAAAGTCCATGTCGACACGATTGCAGGGAGAAATGCAGTTCTTGAAGCCTTAAGAGCAGAAGTTCCTGTCAAGGAATTGATTGCGGCGGTAGGGATTGATATTGATGATCGTGTTCAAGAGATAGTTGATCTTGCGCGAAGTCAGGGAATTGCGATTCGCGAGATCCCACGTCACAAACTTGATTCGATGAGTGGGATAACCAATCATCAGGGAATAGCACTTGTGGCGAAACCATTTGCTTATTCCTCGCAAAAAGAAATTTTCTCTCGGGTGAAAGAGAGGCCATTGTTTGTAGCGGTCGATGGAGTGACCGATCCAAGAAATATTGGAGCCATCATTCGCAGCGCCGTGGCATTCGGAGCCGATGGGATTTTCATCCCAGAGCGACGTAACGCCAGTATCACTGGGGCTGCATGGAAAGCATCAGCAGGCGCAATCGCGAGAGTCCCAATTGCTCAAGTCACCAATTTGGTTCGATCGATCGAGGATGCAAAGGAATTGGGTTGTTTCGTCGTTGGGCTTGACTCAGAGGCCAAAGACGATGTCTCATCGATTTCTGTAGCCTCTGAGGGTCTCTATCTTGTAGTGGGCGGTGAAGGTAAAGGTCTTTCTCGTCTCGTTCGCGAGCACTGCGACTTAATTGCTGCGATTCCCATTTCGACAAAGGTAGAGAGCCTCAATGCATCTGTCGCCACCTCAATCGCCCTCTATGAGATTGCAAAAAGGCGCGCCAGTAACGAGTAACAATGAGTGAGATTAGGAGATTCAAACGATTCATCGCTCTCGGTGATTCCATGACCGAGGGGATGAATGATGAGATCATCCGAGGGAATTTCAGAGGATGGGCCGATCGCGTCGCTGACGTCCTAGCTACGCAACATGACGACTTCACATATATGAATCTTGCAATTCGTGGAAAGTTAGTCGGACAAGTTCTCAATGAGCAGATTCCATTAGCAATCCCGTTTATCACCGACGACCTTGATCCTTCGCAAGTTTTGGTCTCTTTTCATGCGGGCGCTAACGATGTCTTAAGGCCCAAATATGACCGGGAGCGAACTTTCGCTCTCTATAACGAGGCGGTAAGGACGCTTCATCGAAGTGGCGCGAATGTGATGCTCTTTTGCGTTCTAGAGACTTTTGCAGCTGGAAGCAGGACCGGTAGTGCTCTTGCCGAGAGATTTCGAGACTTCAATGGCAATGTGAAAGAAATGGCCGAGGAGATTGGAGCGGTTCTTCTCGATCCTAATCCAGATTCGTTCTGGCATGACAAAGGTTTTATGTCCTGGGATCGCCTGCATATGAATTCGCAAGGACACTATCGCGCGGCACAAGGCGTCCTTGCCAAACTAGGACTACCGCATGATGAGAGATACCGCGAACCACTTCCACCGGGAATTGATCCGAGTGCTCTGAAGAAGTTGTTTGAGAATCTGAAATGGTTTCTCTTCTTCCTTATGCCTTGGATATGGCGCAGGATTCGTGGTCGTTCATCGGGGGATGGAAGATCACCAAAGTACTCGCGACCAACGAAGTGGCCAACAAAAAACTAGAAGATAAAAGTCCAACTCCAGGTGTAACTCCCTGGCTTTATCTTGTATTTAGCGAGCGTATCGGGACCACACGATGCGGTTCCGACACCGCGAGAGATTGCTTCAATGGTAACCACTGAATTTCCTGAAGGAACTAAATCAACGTTATGTGATGTATCGGCAAGGGTTTCGCTTCGATAGGGCGAAACGGTGACGAACCTTGGTCTATCGAGTTGTATCAGCGCCCCTTTATTCGCAGCGTCTGTCACGGCAAACCATCTGACATCGGCTCGTGCACCCGATTCTTGGGGCTTGATGTAATCAGTGTGCATCTCGGCAACGTTGGCTCGCCATCGATGGACGCGACCGATTCTGCGATCGCTTGCACTCTCGTGCCATCCAGCACCGAGCCAGGTGACTTGGTTGAGTTCGCCATCGAGTTCGAATCGAGTACCTATTCGTGCGACATCATCGAGTTGCTTGGGCAAAACAATGCTCTCAGTGACTCGAACTCCACCATCAACCCGTTCGATAACTTGACTCTGCTTTATCTTGATACCTGCCCCTGTCGTGAAGGTGCTGAGGACAGTGGTTTTGGTTTTTCCGTCACGGATGACGCAGTCGGAGAGGTTCAATTCGCGGATACCCCACTCGTTCCACTTTGTAGCGATGTGGCCAATCACGTCGTTATCTGTCGGCGCTCGCCAGAGGGTGAGCTTTGGAGCAACTTTCATCAATGGCAGCTTTATCAAACCTTCTTCTGTGATGAAGTCTCGTGGCGATAACGCCAGGACCTTGGCCTTTGCAAGTGGTTTTGATGGAAGTTCGAACTGAGCCCAAGCAATTTCAAAGCCTTTCTGGGCCCACGCCGTCGTCTCCTTGAGGCGAAGCGAGAGATTGAGGAAGCGCTCGCCACGTTCACTCTGGTTTCGAAGTGATTTGGATTTAATTTGAATTGTCTTTTTACTTCGCGGTGCAATCTTTGGCAGATTCACGATTCCATTTTCGATCTCTTTGCCATCGACAGTAACTTGGAAGTGGAGTGAGTACTGTTCTATCGCGGTGAAGAAGTTTCGGTTGAAGAGAGAGACTCGACCAGTTGCTGGAGTTGGAGCGGTGAAAATTACTGGTTGAGCGAGCGCCTTGAATTCATGGAGAGCAGGCTTTGGGCTTCGATCTGGGAAGAAAAGCCCATCACAGACGAAATTTCCATCATGCTTGGTTTCACCGAAGTCGCCCCCATAAGCGTTTCGCTTCTTTCCACCGTGAAGGTTTTGGACTATCCCGTGATCCCAGAACTCCCATATAAATCCACCCTGAAGCCCAGGTGTTGAGTGGATTGCATCCCAATATTCCTTCAGCGTTCCGTTGCTATTACCCATTGCATGGCTATATTCACAGAGAATCAATGGGCGGTCAGCACGCTTTGATTTTGCGTAGTCGACAATGGCAGAAACTTCTGGATACATGGGACAGATCAGGTCGGTGAGGTGATGTCCGATAGTCCAATTCCCGCGGATTGCGCCTTCGTAGTGAAGTGGACGCGTGGGGTCGAAGTTTCGAATATATGAAGCAGCTGCATGATGATTTAGTCCAGAGCCTGATTCATTTCCAAGTGACCAAGCAATCACCGATGGATGATGGATATCTCGTTGGACCATTCGCGCTACTCGATCCACGAAGGCATTTAGATATTTCTGGTCGTCACAGATGCTGTCTTGGAAGGCATGAGACTCGATATTTGCTTCACCAATGACGTAGAAACCAAGTTCATCGCAGAGGTCAAGGAATACTGGGTCGTTCGGGTAGTGCGAAGTGCGAATAGCGTTGAAGTTCCATCGCTTCAATTCCAATAGATCCGCGCGCATCAACTCTCGGGTCAACACTCGTCCAGTTTCTTTGTTGAAGTCGTGACGATTTACTCCATAGAGGATGATGGGCTTGCCATTGACGAGCAACTCTTTACCTTCAACTTGAACTGAACGAAATCCAATGCGCTGTGTTATCACTTCGAGTGACTTGCCCTGTGGGTCGATTAATTCAAATTCGATTTCGTAGAGCTTGGGAGATTCTGCTGACCAGGGTGAAATTCCGGCGACTTTTCCTGAGAACTCGATGACACCAGGTCCAGCCGGCTCAATCTCTCGAATTGCTTCACGAGTGGCTTCAGGGAGTTTTCCATCCCAATATGCACCCTTGAAAAATTCATCACTTGCTCTGCGTTGTTCTGGTGTCATCTCTGTCCAGTTTGGACGCTTAGCGCGTGAAACAACTGCTTCGAATCGGACCTCTTTGTTTTGTCCTGTGACCCTTGCTCTCAGCGTCCAGCCATCAATGGCAAGCCCATCGATAGAGTTAACGAACGCTCGAATCCGAAACGTCCCGGTTTTCTGATCAGCGAGTAGGCCAGTTTGGGTATAGAGGCGTTCAATAAAAACTTTCTCAGTCGCATGAATAGTTATAGAGCGCGTTATTCCGCCATGCCACCACTGGTCCTGGTCCTCAATAAAAGTGGCATCTGACCACTTAACGACGACTATTCGCACAGTGTTCTTTCCGTCGACAAGGAAATCGGTGATGTCGAAATCAGCGTGCAATCTCGAATCCTTTGCCAAACCAACGAATTCACCATTTATATAGAGTGAGGCAACTGATTCAAATCCTCCGATAGTGAGCACCACGCGCTTTCCACGCCAGAGATCGGAGAATTCAAAGTCACGTTCGTAAACACCGGTCGGATTCTCATCAGGTACTAGAGGCGGAAGTTGATCAAATGGCATTTGGACATTGGTGTAGATGGGTTTATCGCCGTGTGGGAAATTGCCATTTTCATCTTGCACCATGGTCCATAGTCCAGGGACGTTGATGGAACTCCATGACCTCGAGATCTTTGCTTCTGGATTTTTTAAGAGTTGAAATCGCCACTCACCGTTGAGTGTTGAGGAGTGAAGGTGCGCTGCGTTGAGCATCGGAAGGCGATTTATCGAAGTGATATCTGGCGAAGTCCAGTACTTGCCAAGAGCGAAGCTCTTACCAACATCACGTTTGGTGATCATCGAGGCTCCCACCGCTTGAATCAGATGAATGATACTGGGCTAAGCCTCGGCTCAACGATGCTAACGTCGAAGCCTCTTTCAGGCGCTTAGCTGGATTCTTTTGCTTTGAGCGCACGATTCTCTTCTCGTGCCTCGTCCATTGCATTCAATACGACACCTATGAGGACGTTGAGGATGGTGAAGACGATGATGAAAACATATGAGATATAGAA
>RGOY01000120.1 GCA_010028225.1 Actinomycetota bacterium | reverse complement strand
GGCGTTTCACCAAACGTTGTAAGCCCCAGATCGTCACCTTCCAGAGCGCTTCGATCACGATTGCCTTATTCATCTTCGATACGCCATCTACACGCTCGACAAAGGTAATCGGTACTTCTTCTACGCGAAATCCATTCTCAAGCGTCTCTAACGCCATTTCTATCTGGAAACCATAACCCTTCGATTCAATTCGATCGAAATTGATTGATCTAAGAACTTCAGAGCGAAAGACTCGAAAGCCGCTAGTTATGTCGCGCAATTTGATTCCAAGAACGATTCTCGCGTAGGACGTTCCGGCCCTGGATATGAACTGTCTTGTCAGGGGCCAATTCACGATTTTCCCTCCAGGCATCCAGCGCGTACCGATAGTCAGATCGGCAGAACCATCTGCCACTGGCTTGATCATGGCTGCTAGCTCTTCAGGTTGATGGCTTAAATCTGCATCCATCTCCACCATGAAATCGAAATTCTTTGAAAGCCCATAGGTGAAACCTGCGATGTAAGCCGGCCCCAATCCACCTTTTTCGCTTCGAGGCAAGATCTCAATCCATTCTTCGCCCAAGCCAGCAACTATTGCGGCGGTTCCGTCGGGTGAATTGTCGTCAATGATCAACATTTGAATATCTCCGCCGATGAGATTTTTAAGAGCGCTTCGCACTCCTGCCACACGTTTTATCAGCGCTTCGATAGAAGCCGATTCGTTGTACGTCGGCACCAGAAGGAGAAGTTTCTTCATGCCGTAATTCTACCCAAGACTCGATCACGAATATGTTCTAGCCGTCGACGGCCTGTTTTCCATAGCAATGATCCGAAAACCAGGAGCGACGAGGCAGCAAGCAAATGATTAGTTCTTATGGGTGGCGGATTTGGTTGACTTGGCGAAACGTCCACAACGAGATGCCCGGATTCAAAATCGGCCAAACTTTCAAGCACCTCTCCATCACTAGAAATCATTGCTGTCTTTCCAGTGGTAGCCGCTACTAAAACAGGAATGCGATATTCATAAGCCCTTACTCTTGAAATTTGAAATTGTTGAGCGCTTTGCGGACTCCTACCAAAGGTCGCATTGTTGGTCTGAATGACGCCCACGGTTGAGACTGAAATTGCCTCCCTCACCACTTCATCATCAAGAACCTCGAAACAAATAAGAGGAGAAAATACAAGCGAACCGACTTGATGAACTGTCACCTCTTTACCCGGGACAAAATCTTTCACTGTTTCCACCAGCGGTGAGAATTTGCCTGCAATATCTCGCAGTGGGACATATTCACCGAATGGCACCAAGTCGCGTTTTTGGTATCGAGAAACCAGTCCGCGCCCTGCCTCATAGTGAAGACCGAATCGATTCGTTTGGAGATGGATTGATTCGTTAATGGGTCAATATCCGAAGCATTCTCAGGCCAGAGGATCAAATCGACATTTTTCTGCTTGATGAGTGATTCGGTCTCACTAAAGTGACGGTTGAATACCTCTTCAGGGGTTGCATTGAAATCAAGTCCCAACTGAGAGACACCGCCCTGGATCAGCCCGACACGATACGTGGACTCTTCGTCGATTGGCTTTGCCGTCGCTGCGAACGATGCACCTAAAGGCAAAAGAAGCAACCCCACGCCGACGATCAAGGAACTTCGATCCCGCCTCACTATCGAAAATGCGAGGAAGGCACCGACCCATCCGACTATGGCCACTCCCCCAATCCGTAACCACCCCTGAAGTGGCCCATCGAGTTGTGAAAACCCGAGTCTTCCCCAACCAAAACCTCCAAAAGGAATCGTTGCTCGAAGAAACTCTGCGATGAGAAAAAGCGAAGCAAAGAGATATGGCTCGTGCTTGCCTTGTGTGAAGCCGAAAGCAATCAAAGCAAAGAAGAAAGATTGGCCGATAATCAAAATGATCCATGGCATCGAGCCAACATAAATCGAGGTCCAATGCAAAAGTGGACCGAGATAGCCAAGACCAAAGAGATACCAGAGCCCCAAACGAACTTTGAGAGTGCGCTCCCTTGCTAGGGAAATCATCAGCGCCAGTGCAAGAAGCGGTGCCCACCACTGGGAAAAAGGTTCATATCCAAGTGAATAGACAAAACCTAAAGTCGAAGCGCAAAGGCAGATGGCAAAGATCTTGGAAAACTTTTTCATCGCAGGTCCAAGGTTGCAACTAAGCGTTCTAAGGTATTTCCCAAGCCCAAATCCTTACCAAGCTTGCGTAGCGAGAGCAGGTTGGCGCGATCGCGCCAACTATCCAAGCCTTCGTGATTTAACTCCAAATCAGTGCGGCAGGTCACCAACTGCTCTGCAATTTGTGCATAATCACGATCCGCTAAAAGTTTGCGTTGGTGAAGTGGGCGAAGTCTCGGATCTGAATTCTCAGCGGCATCCATGACTTCTTCCATTGAGTCGAATATCGAAACAATCTCCGCTGCACCTTTCTCCCCTATTCCTCTAATTCCAGGCAGGCCATCGGAGGCATCCCCTCGTATCGCTGCGAATAGATGATAACGATGAGCAGGAATTCCGTAACGTTTTTCGATGTAGGCACCATCAACTAGATCGTGATTTTGGATTCCTTTCGCGAGATAAATAATGCGAATCAATTCTGAATGTCGAATGAGTTGGAAGAGATCCCTATCCCCTGTCATCACTCGGACATCAGAGGGAGCTTTTATCGCGAGTGAAGCAATGACGTCATCAGCCTCCTGAGCATCAGCTTCTATGATCGAAAGTCCCGCCAATCGTGCAACATTGAGTAGTGGCTCTATCTGTGGGGTGAGAAGATCTGGCTCCTCTTCGTCCCCATCTTCATCGAGTCGATTCGCCTTGTATGCAGGAAATAGTTCGACCCGCCAGCCTGGCCTCCAATCAGCATCGAGGCAGAGGGCTATCTCAGTTGGGCGATAGCGTCCTACGATGGTCGAGAGACCATCAAAAAATCCTTTGATTGCATTGATTGGTTCTCCACTCGGGCTTTGAAGCGTTTCTGGCATGCCGTAGAACGCTCGGTACCAGAGCGATGCGGAGTCAACTAGGAGTCTCATCCGGCCACAGAGGCATACCTAACAATGCCACGATCAATGCTCGCCAAAGCTTCTTGGTATTTCGAGGAGTTTGTTGAGTCACTCGAAATTAGTTGGCCCAAAAGATCGATAATCTGCTTGATATGCCGAACAAAATCACCAATAGAGAGATCACTCTCCCTCAGAACACTCGAGATTGTCCCGCCATGACTCCACCTACTCACACTCCAACTCATTGAGAAATCTGGTTCGCGTTGCGTCGAAAGACCATACTTCGCCTCAACCTCTTCAAGCTTAATCCAAATTGAGACCACATCTCTGACCCGTTCACGAATCGAATTCGGAATACGTGGCAATTGTTTCTCCTCGCCACGCGCTTCGAAAAGGAGACCGCTCAGTACTGCAGGTATATCAGCCGCATCCAACGTTGAAATCAAATTCCCTTTAAGGAGTTCCGCTACGAGAAGATCCGATTCGGCAAATATGCCCAACAATCCCTTCCCTGCCTCAGTTAATCTCTCACCTTCGACGTACCCAAGCTCTCGAAGAACCTCTAGAACCCTCTGGAAAGTTCGAGGAATCACATTTCGCCTCGACTCAACCTTCTGTTCGAGTGCGAAGGTGTCTCGCTCTAGCTTGTATCTCTTCTCATAAATCCTTGCATGATCATCGCGGTCGGGGCATCGATGGCACTCGTGTTCCCGTAATCTCTTTCGCAAAACAGCGATTCGTTCAGATCGCTCCTCAAGAGCTTTATGTCGCTTTGAACCACGTTCGTTGACGGATCCCCGCTCTAGTTCTCTAATCTCTAGACGAATCGAGAAGTACTCTTCGAAATCACCACAATCGCAAGATGGCGGAGAAGCCTTCAGAGCCTCTCGATTCTTAGCGATCTGATCGATAACGCCAGCAAGAGAGCGATCCGCCTGAAACTGAGCATAAGAAAGAGCAAGTGACTCCAAAACTCTTGCGATCGCAAGACGATTTATGAGGTTGGCACTCATGTTGTAGGTGGGAGTGAATGAAGATTTCAAAGGGTAGGTTCTGGTTCCGGCAAGACTGCCTGCCATTGCCGAGTCGATAGCTGGAGTCCAGAGAATCACAGAATTACCTTCAACGTCGATCCCACGTCGCCCGGCACGTCCGGTCAATTGCGTGTATTCCCCGGGTGTAATCATCACGTGCGACTCACCATTCCACTTGATCAATTTCTCTAGAACCACTGTTCGTGCTGGCATATTGATACCCAGAGCCAACGTTTCCGTTGCGAAGACAACTTTCAGCAAGCCTTCTTTGAATAATCCTTC
>RGOY01000119.1 GCA_010028225.1 Actinomycetota bacterium | reverse complement strand
GAAGTCACTGTCTCGCATGTTTCTGATTCAGCGGTTGCAGTTGCTGATGCTCCTGCGAGTGAAGCATCACTCGAAACGCCAGTAGTCCAAACAGGGGTAGTCGAAACTCCAGCGGCGACGAATGAGGGAGGCGAGTAACGATGTTGGTCCCACGAAAGATCAAGCACCGTAAACAACACCACCCCAAGCGTGGCGGAAAAGCAAAGGGTGGAACGACTCCTGCTTTCGGTGATTACGGTATTCAGGCGCTAGAGAGCGGCTATGTCACTAACCGACAGATCGAAGCTGCTCGTATTGCGATGACTCGCTTCATCAAGCGCGGTGGAAAAGTCTGGATCAACATATTTCCAGATCGCCCACTGACAAAGAAGCCAGCCGAAACTCGTATGGGTTCCGGAAAGGGCTCACCAGAATGGTGGATCGCAAATATCAAGCCAGGTCGCGTGATGTTTGAGATCTCAGGTGTGAGCGAAGAGATCGCGAATCAAGCGATGTCACGCGCCATCCACAAACTTCCAGTGAAGTGCCGCGTCGTCCGTCGAGAGGAGGCATAAATGGCAAAGAGTGAGAGTGCAGAGGATCTGCGCGCCCTCCCTGTCGAGGAATTGCAAGAGAAGGTGAAGCGTTTGAAGGAAGAACTCTTCAACCTTCGCTTCCAAGCTGCGACTGGACAGATCGAGAGCCATGGTCGCCTTGGTGCGGTCCGTAAAGAGATTGCACGGATCTACACAATCCTTCGCGAGCGCGAGCTCGGTATCGGAGGTGCGGCATGAGCGAGAAGCGCCCATTCCGAAAGGTCCGTGAAGGAATCGTCGTGAGCGACAAGATGGATAAGACCGTCGTCGTATTGGTTGAGGATCGTGCAGCGCACAGCCTCTACTCCAAGGTCATGACAAAGAACAAGAAGTTCAAGGCGCATGATGAGTCGAACTCAGCAGGCGTCGGAGACCGAGTCCGAATCATGGAGACCCGACCAATCTCAGCGACAAAGCGCTGGCGAGTGGTTGAGATCCTTGAGAAGGCCAAGTAAGAGCAACGAGTAACGGAAAGAAAAGGAAAGGTAGCGAGCAATGATTCAGCAAGAATCACGACTTCGCGTCGCAGATAACACTGGCGCGCGCGAACTGCTCTGCATCCGCGTACTCGGAGGAACGAAGCGTCGCTATGCAGGTATCGGCGATGTCATCGTCTGCTCAGTCAAGGATGCAATCCCAGGTGGTCAGGTGAAGAAAGGTGAAGTGGTGAAAGCCGTCATCGTTCGTACCGTGAAGGAGAACCGCCGCGCGGATGGCAGTTACATCAAATTCGATGAGAACGCAGCCGTCATCATCAAGGATGATCTCGAGCCACGTGGCACCCGTATCTTCGGACCGGTTGCGCGTGAACTTCGCGACAAGCGTTTCATGAAGATCATCTCATTAGCGCCGGAGGTGCTCTAAATGGCCCGAATCAAGAAGGGTGATCGCGTACTCGTGATCTCCGGAAAAGATAAAGGAATCACCGGCACCGTGCTCAAAGTAGATCTCAAGCGTGAGCGCGTCATCGTTGAAGGTGTCAATCGCGTGAAGAAGCACACCAAGCAAGGCACCACTGATCGTGGCGTCAAGACTGGCGGAATCCTCACTGTTGAAGCACCGATCCACTATTCGAATGTCATGTTGCTTGATGAGGATGACCAAGCCACTCGTATCGCTGTAAAGCGTGAAGATGGCAAGAACATCCGCATCTCGCGTCGCACCGGGAAGGAGATCTAGTGATGGCCACTGCTACTGCACCGCGCTTGAAGGCGCGTTACAAGGATCAGGTTGCTGCCAAACTTAAGGATGAATTCGGTTACAGCAATGTCATGCAGATCCCGACTGTTGCCAAGATCGTGGTCAACATGGGCGTTGGCGAAGCTGCGAAGGATTCGAAGTTGATCGAAGGCGCAGTCCGTGATCTCACCATCATCACCGGGCAAAAGCCTGTAGTCACCCGATCCAAGAAGTCGATCGCTAACTTCAAGCTCCGTGAAGGAATGCCGATCGGTGCACACGTAACGCTTCGAGGAGATCGGATGTGGGAATTCTTTGATCGTCTTCTCTCTATCTCATTGCCACGTATTCGCGATTTCCGCGGACTCTCACCGAAGCAATTCGATGGAAACGGCAACTACACATTTGGCGTGACCGAGCAGGTCGTTTTCGCTGAGATTCCACAAGACAAGATCGATCGAGTCCGTGGCATGGACATCACGATCGTCACGACTGCCAAGAATGATGATGAAGGTCGCGCGTTGCTACGTGCGCTCGGATTCCCATTCGCTGACCGATAAGGGGAGAGAGACTCTTTATGGCAAAGACAAGCCTGAAGATAAAGGCGAGCAGGAAGCCGAAGTTCAAGGTACGCGGTTACACCCGGTGCCAGCGATGCGGTCGCCCTCACTCGGTCTACAAGAAATTTGGTATCTGCCGCGTCTGCTTCCGAGAGATGGCGCACCGCGGTGAGCTACCTGGCATCACAAAATCAAGTTGGTAACGACTATCGGAAAGGTCTTCAAGGAAATCCTTGAGGAAACCGCTCGAAGAAAGGCCATAGGCCACGCATGACAATGACAGACCCGATCGCAGACATGCTTGCACGTCTGCGAAACGCCAACATGGCGTATCACGACTCGGTTTCGATGCCGTCGTCGTCGGTGAAGACTCGAATCGCTGCGATCTTGCAGCAAGAGGGTTATATCGCCGGCTTCAACATCGCCGATAACAAGGAAGGGTTCGGCAAGACGCTGACCCTCGAACTTAAATACGGTTCAAATCGCGAGCGCTCTATCGCAGGACTTCGCCGCGTATCAAAGCCAGGTCTTCGCGTCTACGCGAAGTCGACTGGACTTCCAAAAGTTTTAGGTGGACTTGGTGTGGCGATCATCTCGACTTCACAAGGCCTGCTCACCGACAGACAAGCGAATCAGAAAGGCGTAGGCGGAGAAGTTCTCGCTTACGTGTGGTGATCGCGATGTCACGTATCGGAAAGATGCCAGTAGCTATTCCATCTGGCGTAGAAGTCAATGTGAGCGGCAATGCTGTCTCAGTGAAGGGACCGAAGGGTTCGCTCTCAGTCACGATCTCTGAGCCACTCACCGTTACTAAAGAAGAGAATGCGATTGTCGTTGCTCGCCCAAATGATGAGCGTCGCGCGAAAGAATTGCATGGGCTCTCACGAACCATGGTTGCGAACATGATTACTGGTGTGACTACTGGATTCAAGAAGAAGATCATCTTGACCGGTGTTGGTTACCGCGTTGCTATGAAGGGCAAAGACCTTGAATTCCAACTGGGATACTCACATAACATTCTTTTCCCAGCACCAGAGGGAATCACTTTCGCTTCCGCCTCACAGACTGAACTTGAGGTCTCTGGCGTCGACAAGCAATTGGTAGGCGAAGTGACTGCAAAAATCCAGAAGCTTCGTAAGTCTGATCCATATAAGGGCAAGGGTCTACACCTTGAAGGACAACGAATTCGACGCAAGGCAGGAAAGGCAGGTAAGAAGTAATGAGCGCTAAGGCAAATAACAAGATCGTCAAAGGCTCGGCACAGATTGCTCGCATCCGCCGTCACTTCCGTGTCCGTAAGAAAGTTTCAGGCACCGCCGAGCGTCCTCGCCTTGTCGTGACCCGCTCTGCGCGCCACCTCTTCGTGCAAGTTGTTGATGACACAAAGGCGATCACACTCGCGAGCGCATCGACAATGGAAGGTGATCTTCGCGCCGATTCGGGCGATAAGACAAAGAAGGCTCGACGCGTCGGTCAACTTGTGGCTGATCGCGCCAAAGCAAAAGGGATCTCTGCAGTGGTCTTTGATCGTGGTGGCAATCGCTTCCATGGTCGAGTGGCTGCACTTGCAGAAGGTGCTCGGGAGAACGGATTGGACTTCTAATGACTCCTAACGACAAACCAGAACGCGACGAGACGACCGCGGCTGCAAAGCCCGATCGCCGCGAGCGCCGTCCCCGTGAGGAGCGCGCTGAGAAGAGCCCGTATATCGAGCGAGTCGTATTCGTCAATCGCGTAGCCAAAGTCGTCCAAGGTGGTCGAAGATTCTCCTTCACCGCACTTGTCGTCGTTGGCGATGGAAACGGAACACTTGGCGTCGGTTACGGAAAGGCCAAAGAAGTTCCGCAAGCGATTGCTAAGGCAGTAGAAGAAGCAAAGAAATCTTTCTTCACCGTCTCACGTCTTGGTTCGACAATCCCACATCCGGTTCAAGGTGAGAAGGCTGCAGGCGTCGTACTTCTTCGCCCAGCTGCTCCCGGTACTGGTGTGATTGCTGGTGGTCCAGTTCGTGCGGTCCTTGAGTGCGCTGGAATCTCAGATGTCCTTACCAAGTCACTTGGCTCTAA
>RGOY01000118.1 GCA_010028225.1 Actinomycetota bacterium | reverse complement strand
AAGGAATCAAGGCTGAGGTCAAGGGCAGACAGAAGCACCACTACAGCGTTTATCAGAAGATGGTTGTTCGAGGCCGTGACTTCAATGACATCTACGACTTGGTCGGCATACGAGTGTTAGTGGATGACGTTCGTGACTGTTACGCAACGCTCGGTGCGATCCACGCAAGGTGGAGTCCAGTACCAGGTCGATTCAAAGATTACATTGCAATGCCGAAATTTAATCTCTATCAATCGCTTCACACGACAGTGATCGGTCCAAACGGAAAAGCGGTTGAATTACAGATTCGCACGGCAGAGATGCATGCAAGGGCCGAGTTTGGTATCGCTGCACATTGGAAATACAAAGGTGAGAAGAGTAAAAGAGGTGAGAGCGAGAGCAACGCCGAGATGCTCTGGCTTCGACAACTCCACGAGCTTCAGCAGGAAAATAAAGATGTCGATGAATTCTTGGATGCACTCCGCTATGACCTGCGAACTCCGGAAGTATTCGTCTTCACGCCTAAGGGGAGTGTTATTGCCTTGCCATTCGGTTCAACTCCAGTTGATTTCGCTTATGCCGTTCATACCGAAGTTGGGAACAAGTGCGTCGGTGCAAAAGTGAACGGAAAGCTCGTTTCCCTCGAAGTGCCGTTGAATAACGGTGACACTGTCGAAGTGCTTACAAATAAGAGCCCGCAGGCAGCACCCAGCCGAGATTGGCTTGCTTTTGCCAAGTCGCAGCGGGCTCGATCAAAGATCAAGGCGTGGTTCACCAAGGAGCGACGAGAAGAAGCAATCGAGGCAGGGAAGTCCTCGCTAGCTCGGCAAATGCGAAAAGCTGGACTGCCAATCCAGAAGATTCTCTCTGACCAGGCTCTCCTGGAACTTGCACACGACCTCCGTTTTGAAGATATGGACTCGCTCTATTCGGCGATAGGGGATGGACATATCTCATCAGCATCCGTTGTCGAGAAATTGATTGTGGCTATCGGGGTGGAAGAACCATTCGAAGATGTCATTGATTCGGCAATAGTCACACAGACCGCTATCGGCCAGTTAGAGCGACGAAGTAATTCTGGCGTCCATGTAGAAGGTGTCGATGATCTCCTGGTGAAGTTAGCTAGATGTTGCACTCCTGTACCCGGGGATGAAATCACTGGATTTATCACTCGTGGCAGTGGGGTGTCAGTGCACCGAAGTGACTGCATAAATTTGGAAGATTTGCGAAAGAATCAGAATGAACGACTTGTCGAAGTCCGGTGGAATGCCGATGCGCGTTCACTTTTCATGGTCAATATCCAGGTAGAGGCCCTTGATCGGAGCAGGCTTCTCTCTGATGTAACGAAAGCCCTCTCAGATCAACATGTAAATATCCTCAACGCCTCGGTCCATACGGCTAAGGATCGAACTGCTTACTCGCGTTTTACTTTCGAAATGGCGGATGCTTCACATCTTGATGCGGTTTTGAGTGCGGTACGCGCTGTTGATGGCGTCTACGATGTCTATCGCGTCACCAATAGTTGAGGGCGATGCAGCGAGTTACTTTGAAGTTATTTCAGGCTTTGGATATTTAGTTCGCGAACTCAGCTAATCCTTTTTGTGCTTCCGCAAGCCATCCTCTTCGAGCCTCCGCTGCCTCACGAAGTTCCGCTGCCCGTTTAGCATTACCGGCATTCTCTGCCTTGACCGCTTGGGCATCGTAATTCTCGATTGCTGCCTGCAACTGAGCCACTACATCATTGGCTCTCGCCTTCGCTGTGGGATCGCTCTTTCGTGCATGAGTCTGCTCTGACTCACGGATTGCCTCATTGACCTTCTTGATTCGAGATTCCATCGCATCCCGCTTCTTGCGGTCAGTCATGCCGATTTTTCGCCACTGATCATCAAGATCTCGAAACTTCTTGCGCGCTGATTGATGATCGCTAACCGGGATGAGCGCTTCATATTGTGCAAGAAGGGCCTCGCGTTTGACCAGGTTCTCATCCATAGCAACGCCACGCTTATCCAGATCAGCCTTCTTCGCTGCAAAGAATTCGTCTTGGGCAGCCTTAAATCTTGCCCAGAGCTTTGCATCGTCACTGTGTTTTCCACGTCCTGCGACTTTCCACTTCGACATCAAATCTTTGAATTTGTTCGCCGTAGCTACCCAGTCCCTTGAATTTCGAAGTGACTCTGCTTCAACCACAATGGATTCTTTGGTCTGTTTCACTTCACTCTGTTTTGAGATGAGTTGAGCAAAGTGTTGGCGGCGGCGCTTGTCGAATCGATTACGCGATGAGGAGAAGCGCTTCCAGAGAGTGGCATCAGTCGCTTTATCCAGACGAGGAGCTTTCTTCCACTCATCGAGAAGTTCCTTCAACTTCTCACTTGAAGCCTTCCAGGATTCTGAGTTTGCTAAGGCCTCAGCCTGAGCAACAATCTGCTCCTTCGCGGCGAGAGTTTCGGCGCGCTTTGCATCTTTGGCAGCTCGTTCTGCGGCTTTCTTCTCGGCGTATGCGCCACGATTAGCTTCGATAAGAGCAGGCAACTGTTCAAGAGAGACTCTCAGCGCCAGTAGATTTCCTACGCCATTGAAATTTTCAAGTTGTGCCCGAAGTTTGTTGACGGCTGCGACAGCTTCATCAGGAACCATTGCGCCACTCTTGATGCGTGCTCCTAGGAGCGCTATCTCAGATGCAGCCATCTCAAATTTGCGTACAAAATATGCGAGCGCTTCTTCAGCACTCTTGCCCGGATAAGACCCAACTGCTCGCTCACCAGAATCCGTGATCACATAAACAGTGCCATCTTCGCCGACTCGCCCATATGCCGCAGGATCCCCGATTAGCGCTGAAGCGGGTGATGCATTCTCTGACATGTGATCCTCCTGCGTTGCGCGTCAGATGATTCGGATCTTCGCTAGGGCTAACTTGTAATTTCTGTTCAGCTGACTGAACTTTCGAATGAGGGTGCCGATCCACCAACGTTCGAAGGGTTGGTAAAGGTACCCTGTGACCCACCCTAGGCTCAATATCTATCGAGAAATTGCCTCTGGGACGGTTCGCGTGAGGGGGATTTTTGTTAATAGAGAGGCTCATCGCCCCTTACTTCAATACAAATTGTTGGGTCCTATCGACGGGCGCGGGAGCTGAGTGCTTCATCGTCGACCCCGGGATCGCTGAACCAGATTTCGTTCCGCAGATAACCACTGTCATTAAGAAATTCAACTTGAAGCCGGTCGCAGTATTAATCACGCATGGACACTTGGATCACACATTCTCTCTCCATCCTCTCGCTCAATCGGAGGGGATTGCGACCTGTTATGTGCATAGTGAAGATCGTGAACTACTGGCCAATCCTGAAATAGGGATGGGGCCTCAGGGCCGAGCACTTCTTAAAGAACTTGCGCCAAATAAGAAATGGGCAGAACCGGATCGTGTTATTGAATTGACCGATGGCATCGAATTCGATGTTGCAGGTATGCAGGTGCGCGCTATTCATGCACCGGGGCACACTCGAGGTTCAACGATGTTTATGGTTGATGGATGCGAATTACTATCAGGAGATGTGCTCTTCAAAGGAGCGATAGGCCGCTCCGATCTACCTACAAGCAATCCTGCAGATATGTCTAAATCTTTGAAGAATAAGGTCCTCACACTTGAAGATTCGATTCGAGTTCTGCCAGGTCATGGTGATCAGACCACAATAGGTATAGAGCGAGCCCATAATCCCTATTTACAAGGGCTCTGATAGCCCGCGAGTATCTCCCGCATCTTCGCAAGCCGTACCGATAGAATTTCACTTCAAATCGAAGGGTGAAATCAGGAAATGGCCAAATCTTTCCAAGCACCGAAAGGTGTGAGTGAATATTTTCCACCTCGAAGTGCGCTCTTCGAAAAAGTCCGGGATTGCTTGATCAGGCCAGCGCGTCTTGCTGGGTACCAATTGATCGAGTTACCCGTTTTTGAAGATACCGAACTCTTCACACGTGGCATGGGCGACTCAACAGATGTTGTAACGAAAGAGATGTACACATTTGAAGATCGTGGCGGTCGTTCCATCACCCTTCGCCCGGAAGGCACCGCAGGGGCGATGCGGGCAGTGATTGAACACGGTTTAGACCGAGGACAATTGCCAGTAAAGGTCTTCTACGTCGGGCCATTTTTCCGAGCGGAGCGACCGCAGGCAGGTCGCTATCGTCAGTTTTATCAGTTCGGAATTGAGGCAATCGGAGTTGATGATGCGGCGCTTGATGTCGAAGTTATCGCAATTGCCGACTCTGGGCTTAAAGCGCTTGGGCTCTCGGATTACACACTCAAGATCACCTCTCTAGGAGATCGCGAGTCGCGCAGTAAGCATCGCGATGACTTGGTCAGGTTCATCGCTAAGTTAAACCTTGATGAGGAGACGAAAGCGAGAGCCTCGAAGAATCCATTAAGGCTCTTCGACG
>RGOY01000117.1 GCA_010028225.1 Actinomycetota bacterium | reverse complement strand
TCTCTTCCAAGACATACTCGGCATCTTTAAGGAAAATTTGCTTATCGGCCCACCACTTGATGCGGGTCCCCGTTATTTTCGAAGAGATTCGACCGATGATTCGAAGGCCGGATTCAGCAGCGAAGGGCGCATTCGGTCCGTCGCCATCGAAGATTCCTGCAACGCCGCGCTTAAATGACATCCAGTGAATCTTTCCGCCTCGGTCTACCTCAACATCAAGACGAGATGAAAGGGCATTGACTACAGAAGCACCAACACCATGAAGTCCACCGGTGGCAGCATAAGAACCACCGCCAAATTTTCCACCAGCGTGAAGTCTTGTCATGACGACTTCAACTCCGGTTAGTCCCGTGCGTGGCTCCTTGTCGATAGGAATTCCTCTACCATCATCGTGAACTTCAACCGATCCATCCTTCTCAAGATTGACGATGATTTTCTTACAGTGGCCCGCCAACGACTCATCAACCGAGTTATCAATAATCTCCCAGAGGCAATGCATCAATCCGCGTGAATCGGTAGAACCGATATACATACCTGGACGTTTTCTGACTGCTTCGAGACCTTCGAGAACTGCGAGATCCTTCGCTGTGTAGCTATCCTCTACATGCACTTCGTCGGCCAAATCTCCACCTTTTTTCTCTCAATTCTCAGGTGCGCACTCTAACGAGGCAAAAGAAGTAAATCCGATATATGAGATTTGAGACACGCCCGAGTGCTCGAAATCTCTATCCTTCGGGGTGGGAATAACGAGAGCATGATTAGATGTTGGTGCTTTCAGGTACATTTTTCAGTCTCAAGTAATGGAGCAGGAAAAGGACGGAAAGGGAGGCAAATGTGATGAATGACCAAGTGATCTTGGAGCAAACTCCGCTAAATGCTGTCGATCGGTGCGATCGATGTGGAGCACAGGCATACGTTCGTGCCACCTTGATCTCAGGCGCATCACTTCTCTTCTGTTCCCACCACGCAAAAGCCTACGCAGAAGGACTCAAGGCACAGGCGCGTCATATCCATGATGAGACACATCGCCTCGACGAATCTACAGGTGCAGAGTAAAAGTCACTCATCTCTCACTTGCCGATGAGAAGTGATGCACCTTTATAGATAAAGCTTTCGCGTCCAGTGAATCTCTCTTCATGATCAGCAACTTTCACCAGTGAAACGAGTGCATTCGCACCAAGGAAACGGAGTGGCTCAATAGGCCACTTTCTTGAACGATTCTCGAAAAATGGCATGTCGATGTATTTTTCTCCACCGAGCATGCGATCTGCTAGTGCTTTCGCTGATAGATAACTCATCGTTACCCCGTCACCGACATAGCCGCCAATAGAGCCAGTTTGAGTGAGTGGGTCAAAGAAAAGATAACTCTCCCAATTCCAGCGAACCGCGACCGGCCCACCCCATCTGTGGGTCACGCTCCACTGCCCTAGTTGAGGGAACCACTTCTCCAATAAATCGGAAATCTGGCTATGGACACTCTCCTTATTTTCTTTGCTGGATCGAAGTCGACTTCCATAGGGATAACGTGCACCGCGCCCGCCAATCGCTATTCGTCCATCAGCTGTCATCTGCGCGTAGTTGACGTTATGGAGTGCTTCCATAAAGGCAAGGCCCGCGACATCTGTCACCATCCCTCGTTCTTCGGCAGTCAGCGGTGAGGTCGCCATCATCAGGGAATAGATAGGAATTTGTCTTCGGGATGGCCTTTTATAGGCCTCTGTTGCGATGACGCGCTGTCTACTCGTCACCCGATATCCATTTACTTGGCAATACTCTCCATCAGTCGTTGCTTCTGAGCCCTCAAAAATCACAACTCCGCGGGAGAGAAGATATTTCGTCAAGGCGATGACTAACGGATAAGGCGCAATAGTGGCGCAATCAGGATCAAAGAGTGAACCAATCGCCCCATCTACCTTGAGCATCGATTGAGTCTCATTTGGACCAAGTAATCTCTTTTTTCCAAAGAGAGAACCTTTGATCCGTTGCAGTTGAGCTCTATTTCGGGCGAAGATGAGAGATCCTGCTTTGCGGAATTTTGCCTCAGGAGAATGAGTCGAGGCGAAGTCTCCGATCTCGTCAACGCAAGATCGCATCGCATCCCAAAATTTCTCGATATCTGCTTTGGGATGTCGCTCTTTGAGAGTTACTGGATCAACTGGATAATCGGATGAAACCCACCCGCCATTTCGACCACTTGCGCCGAAACCAATTTCCTCTGCTTCGAATATCGCGATACTTAACGATGGGTTGCGTTCAAGGAGATGAAAAGCGCTCCAGAGCCCGGAGAAACCGCCACCAATAATTGCAACGTCGACCTCGATGGGCGAATTGAGTGAGGGAAGATTGAGCGGCTGAATACCATCTCGCCAAAGCGGATGGTTACTCGGCTTGGAATCCTGCCTCACGGTGAGAACCATCGCACATTGGCTTCTCCTTGGAGTGGCCGCATCGACATAATGAGAAGTCAGTCTTTGTTTCGATGACATTGCCGTCGCCATCGACAAACTCAACGGTCCCGGTAACACGAATCGAGCCGTTGGGCTTGACTCGCATAGTCACTTTCTCACTCATTGGTCTTCCAATCTTTAGTCGAGGTAATCACGTAGCGACTGTGAACGAGAGGGGTGTCGAAGTTTGGACATGGTCTTCGACTCGATCTGGCGGATGCGCTCACGAGTAACGCCATAAACCTTGCCAATCTCATCAAGAGTCTTTGGCTGGCCATCTGTGAGACCAAAGCGCATCTTTACAACACCGGCTTCACGCTCAGACATCGTATCGAGCACTTTATGTAATTCCTCTTGCAAGATGGTGAAGGAGACTGCTTCTGCGGGAACGATAGCTTCAGAGTCTTCGATCAGATCTCCGAACTCGCTATCTCCCTCCTCTCCAAGTGGTGTGTGAAGGGAAATCGGTTCGCGGCCATACTTTTGAACTTCCACGACCTTCTCAGGGGTCATATCGAGTTCTTTTGCGAGCTCCTCTGGCGTTGGTTCTCTTCCAAGATCTTGCAGCATCTGACGTTGAACTCTCGCAAGTTTGTTGATGACTTCGACCATATGAACTGGGATTCGAATCGTTCGAGCCTGGTCGGCCATCGCTCTTGTGATTGCTTGGCGAATCCACCACGTCGCATAGGTCGAGAACTTATAACCCTTGGTGTAGTCGAACTTTTCGACCGCTCGAATAAGGCCAAGGTTTCCTTCTTGGATCAGATCGAGGAAGAGCATTCCGCGTCCGGTGTATCTCTTAGCTAAAGAGACAACAAGACGAAGGTTTGCTTCAAGGAGATGATTTTTAGCTCGCTTTCCGTCTTCAGCGATCCACTCCAACTCCTTTTTCAATTTTCGATCCATCTTCTTATCGTGGGTGATTCGTTCTTCCGCGAAGAGGCCAGCTTCAATTCGCATTGCTAACTCAACTTCAAGTTCTGCATTGAGAAGAGCTACTCGACCAATCTGCTTGAGATAATCTTTAACAGGATCAGCTGTTGCACCTGCAGTAAGAACTGTTTGTGGTGGAGCGTCATCCTCTTCTGAATCCTTGAGAGTGAACTCACCCTCTTCACGCTTTGCTTCTTCACTGAGATTAACAACGCGGACATCACTCTTTTCTTCGCCCTCTTCGCCGTCGCCCTCAGTAGCGATGCTCTCGAGATCTTCGAGTTCGACATCCTCGACTTCAACTTCCTCGCCATCAACGATAACTTTCTTCGTCGCTCCCGGAACTTTTGCAGTTGCAGCGCTCTGCGGATTCTTTGCTGCTTTCATCGCCTCAAGTTCGGCTTTGGTTGGAAAGCGTCGCGGACCTTTTGGTGCTTCGGTGGCGAGCGCGCCCTTCTTCTTCAACTCTTCAAGTTCTGCCTTTGTAAGGAAGCGACGAGGAGTGACCGCCTTCTTCGCAACTTTTTTCTTTGGCTTTGCCTTCACTGCAGGTTTTGCAATGGTGCGAATCGGAGCGAACCGTGACACTGTCGCGCTCTTCTTTGCCGCTGACTTCTTATTAGCCTTCACAGTCTTTTTTACCGACCGCTTTTTGGGCGCACGAAATACAGGCAATTGAGTTCCTTTGGATTTCGGCTTCTCGGAGGGTTCCGGAGCCTTCTGGTTCTGGGCATATTATAAATTGTCCACAGCCTTATTCCACCCAGATTCCACTCAGATTTCAGCCAGATTCGACCTCGAGTTCGCCCGGTCCTGACAAAAGCTCGGCAAACCCCCTAAATGACGCGATCGAGTGCGTTGCGAATGATCTCCCCCACCCGCTCGACCTCAATTAAGAAGCCGTCATGGCCAAATGGTGAGGAAATCACCTCGAGTTCTCTGGCGGTGGGGGTTGATTCGACGATTTCGCGTTGCAATCGAGGCGGGAAGAGGCGATCCGTGTCGATTGCGACCACCGTTGTCTCTGC
>RGOY01000116.1 GCA_010028225.1 Actinomycetota bacterium | reverse complement strand
GGTGGTTAGCTCAGCGGTAGAGCGCCTCGTTTACACCGAGGATGTCGGGGGTTCGAAACCCTCACCGCCCACGTCACTTAACTAAGAATGAATTTTTATACCGTTATTCCCGTGGGACATCCCTTACCATATGTTGGAAGCATTTACCGGAAGAATTTCCCAGCATTTTTTCGCCAGCAAAATTGAATCCCATAGACTTGTACGAGTTTATGGCGATCAAATTATCTTCCCAAACTCCTAGCCCCTGGCGTTGCCAACCTTTTTCCGACGCATGTTCATCTATGAAGCTAAATAACGATCGCATAACACCAATCCCTCGAAAACCGGGATCGGTCCAACACCCACCTATCCAACACGTTGCACCGTGATCACCATTCAAAACTTCGATGTAAAGCATCCCAACATCGACACCATTACATGATCCGACTAAGTAGTCCTCTTTTTCATACAGCTTTAACCAAAATTCTTTCGATTGAGCCATAACTTCATTCAAGTTTGCACCAAAAGCCTCTGGATTCTCCCTTAACGCCCGAATGCGAATATTCCGTAGTCTTTCCCATTCATCAGGGCTTAAGAGAGATACCTCTACCTTTCGGCTCATGGATATAGCGTAAATGACTGAAACGCTTAACGGAATGAGGTCTTATACCCGTATAAGTTATTGTCGGCTTTTCACCGCCAACGACTCCAACCCAATGACTAACATGTGCAACTGGTCCAAGTAAGAGTTAGGGGCATTAATTCGATGAAGTTCATCATTTTTGTTATAGATGGCCCAGGAAACCTTGCTGTTAGCGAAGAGATGAAGCAGATTGATGACTTCAATGAGTCACTACAGAAAAATGGAAACTGGGTGATGGCTGCGGGAATAGCTGGACCTGAAGCTGCTTCAGTATTCGATAATCGTGATGAGAGAAAACTTCAAAGTTCAGGATCATTCTTCAAGGAAGGGGAGCATTACAGCGGATTCTGGATTATTGATGCGCCATCCCGTGACATAGCCGAAGAACTCGCTTCTAGAGGCTCTCTTGCCTGCAACAGGAAAGTTGAACTTCGCCCATTCTTGTAATTAATTATTGAAAATGTACGGGCAGCTTTCAAAGACCTAGATAGGCTCGCTTCATCTGTTCGAGATTGATTTTCTTCATTGTCAACATTGCTTGAGTCGCTCGCTCAGATCCTTGTGCATCGCTACCGCCAAGATATTTCATCATCTCAGGTGAAGTGACTTGCCATGAAATACCAAACTTATCTTTGAGCCATCCACATTGACTTTCTTGTCCGCCATCTTTGGTCAGAAGATCCCAGTAGTGATCAATTTCGCCTTGATCAGCACAGGGAATCTGAAAGGAGATAGCTTCTGAATGGGGAAACTGTGGCCCCCCATTAAGGGCAATGAAATCTTGTCCGAAGATTCGAAAGTTGACGACTATTTCCTCACCGGTCTTGTTTCCGGGTGTATCGGTGGGGGCAATCCAGTTATCTGCGAGAGAGCTCTCGGGGAAGATGCTCACATAGAAAGTTGCTGCTTCACGAGCATTCCCATCAAACCAGAGGCAGGTAGTTAATCCCATGAGGTGATGTTATAGGTCGTCATTCTTCGCTAAAGTTTTGACATGGCTTATGACGTAACTCGCATTCGCAAAGACTTTCCTTCGCTTGAATCTGGCACTGCTTACTTTGATGGACCAGGTGGTTCGCAGGTGCCTCGCCAGGTGGGTGATGCGATTGCACGGGCAATAACCCAGCCCTCGTCGAATCGCGGAGTCGTGACTGAGTCCGAGATTAACGCAGATAACTACGTCAAGGGCTATAGAAATTCTGTGGCCGATCTTCTTAACTGTGACCCCAGGGGAGTGGTCTATGGAAGAAGTTGGACTCAACTCACCTATGACTTTTCGCGAACCATCGCAAAGAGCTGGAACAAAGGCGATGAAATTATCGTCTCACAGCTCGATCACGATTCAAATATCCGACCTTGGGTTCAAGCGGCAGAGGCAAGGGGTGTGACAGTCAAGTGGGCGAAGGTCAATGTTGAAACCTCCGAGTTAGATACAAATGCTGTTACAGATCTTCTCTCTCCCAAGACAAGACTTGTCGCAGTGACAGGTGCATCAAACACCCTTGGGACCAAACCTGACATTGAAGCGATTGGCCGAGCAGTCAAAGCAAACGGATCGCTCTATGTTGTCGATGGGGTCCACTTAACTCCTCATGCTGTGATTGATTTCAAGAGTATGACTGCTGATCTCTACGGTTTTTCTCCATACAAGCTCCTAGGTCCTCATTGCGCCACCATGGTTGCAGATCCCTCCCTGCTTGAGTCTTTCAATAACGACAAGCTCTTGCCTTCAACGATGGATGTTCCTGAGCGATTTGAGTTTGGAACTTTGCCTTATGAATTAATGGCGGGAGTCACTGCTGCTATCGACTATGTCGCTGACCTTGATGATCAAGCAAAGGGTTCGCGTCGCGAGAAACTGGTTCAATCAATCAACTCACTTGAAGAGTATGAACAATCACTCTTTGACTACATGAAGTCGGCGCTTGAATCCTTACCCGGAATAACAATCTATTCGCGAGCCAAAAACCACACTCCAACTGCCTATTTCAACTTTGCGGGAGTTCAACCTTCGCAAGTTCATCAGTTCATGGCAACGCGGAAGGTAAATGTTCCCGGGCACAATTTCTATGCTCTCGAAGTTTCGAGAGCACTTGGCCTTGGAGATACTGGTGCCATACGTGCAGGCCTTGCTCCATACTCCACCAAAGAAGATGTTGATCGTTTGATTAAGGGACTCGAGGAGTTCTTGTCAAAACGATGAGGGATTTCTTCTTAATCGAGTTTGTAGATTTGTCCTGTCTGCTTTCCAAGAATTGATTTGAGATATGCATCAGCGACTTCTTTTGCAGTAACTTGGTGATAGCCAGGAAATGATGCGTGGTAGTTAGTGGCTTCGACTAATACATTCGGGCTTACAGTATTGATACGAAGGCCCCGTGGAAGATCTATGGCTGCAGCGAGAGTGAATGACTCAATCGCACCATTTGCAAGAGCGGCGACAGAACCAGACGGAATCGGATCTCGAGCAAGAATGCCGGTCATGAGCGTGAAACTTCCGCCATCTACGAGATAGTCGATACCTGAGCGCACAAGTTCAACTTGCCCCAAACCTTTGTCACGAAAACCCTCTTCGTAATCTGCATAGGTGAGTTCGGTTAATGGCTTGAAAGGGACTTTACCGATACAGGATGCAACTGCATCGACTTTTCCAACCCTCTCGTACATCCTCTGGATCGTTGCCGGCTCTCTAACATCAACTGATATCTCTGAAGACCTTGATACTCCGATAACTTCTCCATATTGGCTGAGAGCTTTAGCGACCGCTCTGCCGATGAGTCCACTTGCTCCCACTACCAAGAACTTCATCAGGTAACTCACCCCTCCCTATCCGGATGCAATCAGTATCGGTCGCAATCAGTATTGGTTGTAACCCGTATTGAGTGTATCTGTGGGGAAGCGGGAGATTGGAATTTTCGGCTTTAAGAGTCTCACCTCAACCTGGAATGGCAAGTTTGAGCGTAGTCATTTACGCTTTGCGGGTTATCCAAACGAGTCTTTAACGAGGGAGTCCCATGAGGTTGTCGAAGAAGGCCACCGTTCTTGGCATTGCATCACTCTTGATCCTTGGAATGGGTGTTCCAACTGCATCGTCTGCAGTCAAAGCGGGAAGTAAGTGCTCCAAAGCGGGAGTCACAACAGGAAGTGGTAGTAACAAACTCACCTGCACCAAAGGTAAGAAAGGCCTAACGTGGGTTAAGACCCCTGAGTCGACTGTCGGGTCTGCGAGAAATCCTGTTCCGCTAGGAAGCAAAGTGAAGATTGGTTCGCTTGAGTACACAATCTCCAGAATCAACGCGAATGCTGATGCCGAGATTTGCGCTGGGAATGCTTACAACACAGGTTGCACCTTCGACTCGAACTTTAACTCGATAGTTGATCCTAATAGCAAGATCAGCTGGACTGCCGTGGAATTCCAGATAAATAATCTTGGAAATGAGATAGCGAAACCAGGTGGATTCGATCGACAGTTCTATCTGGTGCTGGCTAATGGACAGTTGCTCGAGAGTGAACTATTTGTCACATGGCCTTCGAATCTCTATGAAGTACAAGTAATTCCTGGTGGTTCGGGGAAGGGATCTGTTGCCTTCGCTGTCCCTAAGTCAGGGAATGCACCGTCTAACCTTCTTGTCGTGAGAGACCGATCATCATTCACAGCAACAAAGGATCTTTACTTCTCCATCAAGTAGTGCAAAGGCCTGCTAAGCCTTCCGCCAACCCTTTGGGCAGGAAGGCTTAGCAGGTGCAACGGCAGTAAATTTCTTCTCTTGCTTGCCTTTCACGCAGGTTATTTCTGCAACTTTCTTTGACTTGGAAGCTGATTTTGTA
>RGOY01000115.1 GCA_010028225.1 Actinomycetota bacterium | reverse complement strand
GTCATATCGTGCGATTGCCGCTGCCGCCAGTGAACCCAACACCAATGCAATAACCGTTGCAAAGAGGGCGACGATTGCTGAACGTGTGATTGCTTCACGGATTCCGACATTCTCAACAGCTCTGGTCCACCACTCAGTTGTGAATCCGGTTGGCGGCCAAGCAAAAGATTTATTCTTGTTGAAGGAGTTGATCACGACAAGAACTAGCGGAAGATATATAAAAGTAAAGCCCGAGATCATCACAGCACGTAGCGTGATCTTGGCGGTACTCGAGAGCCTCATAAGTTATTGAGTGCTCCCGTCTTTCGAATACCCGCGAGGTAGATCATCATGATGATGACTGGGATGAGTGACACCGCGGCGGCAAAAGGAAGATTGAGTGAAAAATTCTGATAGACGACATTGCCAAGCATCTGAAAAGTTCCGCCAAGAATCTGGACAGTTATGTAGTCACCCATACTTAAGGAGAAGGTGAATACTGAACCAGCCATGATTGTGGGCCAAGTAATTGGCATTACTACTTCTCGAAATGTTCTTCCCGGCTTAGCGCCGAGATCTGCTGACGCATCAAGGACTGAACTAGGTAGCTTTTCCATTCCGGCATAAATCGGAAGGACCATATAAGGAAGCCATAAGTAGGTAAGGCCGATGATGACTGCGATCATTCCGAAACCAGGGCTCTTGCCACCTAGAGGTGAAATCAACCATTGCAAAAAGCCGGACTCAGGGTAGAACATGGTTCGCCATGCATAGACCTTGACCAAGTAAGAAGCCCAGAGCGGAGTCAGTACCAGCGCTACGAGAATGGGGCGATTGGATGGCTTAGCAATTCTTGCCATGTAGAACGCCATCGGAATTGCAATCACTGCGCAGATAAGAGTTACCGAAATTGCTACCATGAGAGTTCGAATTGTCACGTTGAAGTAAGCGCGATCAGTGAAAACATCCGTGAAGTTCTCGAGAGTGAATTCTCGAATGACATCACTCGTAAACGTATCAATTTTCCAGATTGATGTGAGAAAAAGCGCGAAGAGTGCGCCGAGGTAGATGACAATCATCCACCCAAGAGGAAGCGAAAGCAGGAGTGCAGCACGAGTCTTAACATGACGGTTCAAGAAATGCTGTGCTGACTTAATCACGTTTAATCGACACCTTAAAGGGAAGAACGTGGGCGCCTTTCGACGCCCACGTCTCATTCACCTATATCGGTCTACTTGTTCCTGAAGCTAGACCAGGCCTTGACCCACTCAGAATAAGGAACGCACTTGACGTCGGTACGACCATCAAGGCAATCCTCGGTTGGGGTCTTCCAGTAGTAGACATTTGACCAGTAATCCGTCTCTTCTGCGTGATAAAGATTGCAGTGATCTGGATTTGCGGTCAATGCACATGCCTTCGAGTTGGCAGGCGCTTCACCAAAGTACTCAGCTGCCTGAGCATTTACATTTGGTGTGATGATGTGGTTGAGCCACTTGTAGGCACAATCGATTGCTTCGGTCTTCGAAGAAATCATCCATGTATCAGACCAACCAGTTGCACCTTCAACTGGCTTGACTGCACCGACGGTTGCTTTCTCACCGTTAAGTACATTTGCGATGACCTGCCATGAAGTACCTACAGTGATGCTTCCGCTCTGGACTGCACCGATGTACTTGGTGTAATCAGACCAGTATTCAGCAATCAATGGCTTCTGCTGCTCGAGGAGAGCCATCGCCGCATCAAACTGATCCTGGTCGAGTGCGTATGGATCGGTGATGCCAAGTTCAGGCTTTGTCGCCATCAGGTAGACCGCTGCGTCAGCGATATAAATCGCAGAGTCATATGCAGTGATTTTGCCCTTAGCTGGCGAATTTGGCTCCCAGACAACTGACCATGACGTTGGCTCTGGAGTGACTTTGCCCAGTGTGTATTGAAGGACGTTTGCGCCACGGCCGTGTGGAACGCCGTAGTTCTTTCCATCCACTGTATTCCATGGACGATCCTTCAAGTTATCGAAGATATCGACATAGTTCGGAATCAGATCAAGGTTTACTGGCTGTAGATCGCCACCATAAATCAGACGAAGTGAAGCATCCCCTGATGCAGAAATGACGTCATACCCGCCACCTTGCATCAACTGGACTGCTTCATCCGATGTTCCATAAGTCTTCACATTGACGGTGCAACCGGTCGCTTCTTCGAAAGGGGTGACCCAGTCGACGTTTGGATCGTTCGTACCATCTTCTGCATATCCCGGCCAAGCGAGGACGTTGATTGTTCCTGGTGTGTCTTGGAGCGGGCCTTCATAAGCACCACTGCCTGAATCGTCACTGGAACCACATCCGGCGAGGACGAGAGTTCCCGCAGCAACTAGTACTGCGAGTTTGCGTAGGTTGGTTACTCGCACTTTCTATCTCCTCCATATCGCACAGGGTTGCGCGATGACGCAGTGGTATTTCCACTGCCTTCCTCACCTTGTTGGGTGAGAAACTTATCTCTCTTTGTTAAGTAGAAGTTGTTTAAGGTCGTCACTGGACTTGGTACTCGCTTTCCAGTTCCCATGACAAAGTAACACTCTTGCCACGCATACTCATGACTTCTTGTGAAGACTCTTGAGTATTCTGTTTCAGGACTACGAGGCGAACGCCCGCTTCCAGGTCAACATTAAATCTCGTGGCAGGTCCAAGATATTCAACCTCTTTGATAGTGCCTATAGCCTTCCTCGCGGTCGAAGCTACGCCGCCGGAATCAATAGAGATCTTTTCCGGGCGAACCGTGAATGTCCCTCGTTTTCCAAGAAGTTTGGATGCAGCATCTCCTTCGATGAGATTGGAGACGCCAACGAATCCTGCGACGAATTCGTTTATCGGGCGCTCGTAGATTGCTGCTGGGCGATCTAGCTGTTGGATTTTCCCTTTGTCAAAGACAGCAATCCGGTCGCTCATTGTGAGCGCTTCTTCTTGATCATGAGTGACAAAGATGAAAGTGATACCAACTTCGCGCTGAAGTTCTTTCAATTCAATCTGCATCTGCTGTCGCAACTTGAGATCCAAGGCACCAAGTGGCTCATCGAGAAGCAATACAGATGGACGCTTCACGAGTGCACGAGCAAGGGCAACCCGTTGCCTCTGTCCTCCAGAGAGTTGATTGGGTTTTCGTGATCCATAACCTGAAAGTCGTACCTGGTCGAGCGCTTCAAGTGCACGCTTTCGCCGCTCTTCTTTTGCCACTTTTTCAACGCGAAGGCCATATTCAATATTTGTAATCACATCCATATGTGGAAAAAGTGCGTAGTCTTGAAAGACGGTATTCACATCGCGGTCATAAGGTGGAAGGTCAGTTATCTCTTCTCCATTGAGTTTTATCGTCCCTGAATCTGGAACCTCAAATCCCGCGATCATTCGAAGAACTGTGGTCTTACCTGATCCTGACGGACCAAGGAGTGTGATGAACTCTCCTGATTCGATGTCGAGGTCAACTCCATCAACCGCTTTGACGGAGCCGAAAGCCTTTGACAGGCCCCGGATTTCGATCAATGCCACGCAGGAACTTTACTGAGAAAGTGGTGCGTTTTAACAGACCTTTTTGAGCCCAGTAACCCTCGGGCTCCTCGCAAAAAGACGACCCTGCAGAAATCACCTCGCAATATAGGCCCCAATCTCTTCTTCCGTGATCTCTGAAACCAGGTTTCGGTTGCCTGCCACTAAGACCCATTCTTGATTTCGAAGATGAGAGATAGCGCCTACTTTCTTGCCCTTGGGATTAAAAATTCCAATCTGTGCACCGACATAACGCTTCGAGTCGAAGGCCAGCAGTCGGGCATCCTCAAAATGAGAACACATTTCCATTAACTCATCACTCGTCACCCAAGACTCATCGTTATACGAGATAACTATCGTTGAAGCTTTGATCTCTTGAATTACTTTTCTCAGTGAGTTTGCCATATTTGCTTTCTCATTGAAGCGACTCTTTGTAGAATCTGCTCTTGTATCAATCCGCTTACACGCGATCCCGTAATAATCTGGTTTGTCCCACGCAACCAAGGTCTCCCATATGTGATAGTTCGAGAAGTAGCGATGCTGGTTATACGGTGGATCAAGGTAAGCCAGATCAAACTCACCCAAACTCTCCGTCAAAGACAATGCATCACCTTGGATCGCGGCACCACTTCCTGGAAGGAGTTCTGGGATCCGTAGCTCAAGGTCGTTGAATGAGCGCTCTGACCAACTTTTGACATATGCCATTTGAATTCCAGTCGTCGAGTCGACTCGATCGGCAGCAAGAATGAGTGAAGTGAGAAGGATTGGATAGAGCGTCGAGTTCTTGTAGTCCGACTCGATTACTTCTCTGATGGCATCGACTTTAGCGCCATTCTTCGGTTGAAAGAATCGCGACTTAATGCAAAAAGTCTCAGTGAAGTAGCCTGTTTGACCTTGAAGAGAGCTCAAATGTCTGATTGCATCATCTAACTCTTTGACGTTGACCGCTCTT
>RGOY01000114.1 GCA_010028225.1 Actinomycetota bacterium | reverse complement strand
TGTACCTTTCGAGCAATCTCCGGATTTCGATAGATGAGGGCACATGCATCAAAGGGCGCAAAAAGCCACTTGTGTGGGTCGACGATGAACGAGTCTGCTCTCTCGACTCCGCGAAAGAGTGGCCTGGTTCGCTCGGATGCAAGTGCGGCAAGCCCATAAGCGCCATCAACATGAAACCAAATCTCACGGGCTTCAGCAAACTTCGCAATCTCACTAATCTCATCGATGACACCGAGATTAGTGGTACCTGCTGTCGCGACTATCGCGAAGACCTTTTTCTGAGGATTATCCTGATGAAAATCATCTATGGCCTTAGCAAGATCACTTCCTAATAATCTGAAACTCGAATCTGCCGGCACAGCAAGAACTTCTACATCCATTACTTCAGCTGCTGATTTGATTGATGAATGAGCCTCAGACGAACACGCAACAACCCACTCTCGAATCTCTGGATGCTTACTTCTCGCATGGTGACGCGCGGTGACAAGCGCCGAGAGATTTCCAATCGTTCCACCTTGAACAAATGCGCCACCCGAACCTTCAGGAAGCCCGGCTAAATCGCTTATCCATTTCAAGGCTTGATTCTCAGCAAATACTGCACCTGCTCCCTCTAGCCAGGAACCGCCGTAAAGTGCAGATGCTGCTACAACGAGGTCAAAGAGGTTTGCCGATTCTGTCGGAGCAGATGGAATAAAGGCAAGGTATCGAGGATGATCAGTTGAAATACATGCTGGGGCTAAAACATCTTTGAAAAGTTCCAGAGCTTTCTCTCCCCCGAGACCTTGCTCTGTGATTGTTTCACCCACCTCTTCATAAAGCTCTTCATAACTCCAAGGATGATCAAGTGGTGGATCTGTCTTGAGTCGAACTAGCGAATAATCAAGGATTTTGGCGGCAAGCGCGTCAATCTCTTCGTCAAACTCATGCATGTGTGGAGATTACCTTGCAAATAAACCAGAAAAAGAAAAAGACCCTGAGTAATCCCAGGGTCTTTTTCTTATGGAACTTTCGTCCCGTTCTTAATGCTTAGCGAGCATCGACATCGAACTCATCGAGCCTGACCGCTTCACCCGAACCTGTTGATTCGAATGGCGTGTAGTCATACTCGTCATAAGCCGCGTAAACCGCTGCCTTTGCTTCCTCAGTCGGCTCAACCTTGACGTTTCGATAACGTGCAAGACCGGTACCCGCTGGGATGAGCTTGCCGATGATGACGTTCTCTTTGAGACCAAGAAGCGGATCGCGCTTCTCGGCGAGCGCTGCGTCGGTAAGGACGCGAGTCGTCTCTTGGAACGATGCCGCAGATAGCCATGATTCAGTAGCAAGAGATGCCTTCGTGATACCCATCAATTCAGCACGACCTGCAGCTGCTTTGCCGCCTTCTTGGACGACGCGACGATTCTCTGCCTCGAGGCGAGCACGATCGACCAACTCACCAGGCAACAACTCGGTATCACCGGGTTCAAGAACCGTGACACGCTTGAGCATCTGCCGAACGATGATCTCGATGTGCTTATCGTGAATCGATACACCTTGTGATCGATAGACCTCTTGGATCTCAGTGACAAGGTGAACTTGAGTCGCGCGTGGTCCGAGGATTCGAAGAACTTGCTTCGGATCGATCGCGCCGACGACTAACTTCTCACCAACACCGACACGTTGTCCCTCTTCGACCAGAAGTTTCTGGCGACGAGAGATCGGATAAGCAGTCGCTTCGCCACCATCTTCTGGGGTGACGAGGATCTTCTTGCCCTTTGAATCTTCCATGAAGGAAACGAGACCGGCTGCTTCTGCAATCGGCGCAACGCCCTTTGGAGTGCGAGCCTCGAAGAGCTCAACGACACGAGGGAGACCGTGAGTGATGTCGTCTCCCGCCACACCACCGGTGTGGAAGGTACGCATCGTCAACTGGGTTCCTGGTTCGCCGATTGATTGAGCAGCAATGATTCCTACTGCTTCGCCCACATCGACTAACTTGCCTGCAGCCATCGAACGGCCGTAACACATAGAGCACTGACCGAACTTGGAATCACAGGTAAGGACCGAACGAACCTTCACTTCGGTCACGCCATTGCTGAGCAAGAGATCGATATGGCGATCGCCTAGATCAGTGCCTGCGGCGAGAACTTCTTTGCCATTTGCAGAGACTGCTTCAGCAAGGACACGGCCATAGATCGAAGTCTCAACATGCTCATCACGGACGAGCCCTTCAGCACTCTTCGCGCCGATGACAAGTGTGAGTCCACGATCAGTACCGCAATCCTCTTCACGGATGATGACATCTTGTGCCACATCGCAAAGACGTCGAGTGAGGTAACCCGAGTCAGCGGTGCGAAGCGCGGTATCTGCAAGACCCTTACGAGCACCGTGAGTGGAGATGAAGTACTCGAGTACAGATAGACCTTCGCGGAAGTTCGACTTGATCGGACGAGCAATAATTTCGCCCTTCGGATTAGCAACAAGTCCGCGCATACCTGCAATCTGTCTGATCTGCATCATGTTTCCGCGGGCGCCGGAGTAGACCATCATCCAGACCGGATTGGTCTTCGGGAAGTTCTTCTCCATGCTCTCGCCGATTTTGGCAGTAGCTTCAGTCCAGATCTCAATCAATTCCTGACGACGCTCGTCATTGGTGATTAGACCGTTGTCGTATTGCTTCTGGACTTTGTCAGCGTCAGCTTCGTACTTGTCGAGAATCTCCTGCTTCAACGGAGGAGTCACAACATCTTCGATACCAATAGTCGCTGCAGCGCGAGTCGCCCAGTAGAAGCCGAGCGCCTTGAGTTGATCAAGGACTGCGGCAACGACGACTTTTGGATAAGTCTCAGCGAGGCGATCGACGATTCCGGATATGCCCTTCTTCGTCACTTCGCCATCGACGAAACCAAAGTCAGATGGAAGAACTTCATTGAAGAGTGCTCGACCAAGTGTGGTTTCGCGAGTCTCATCACCGAGGCGAATCTTGATCTTTGCCTGGAGTGAGAGTGTGCGTTGTTCATAGGCCATCAACGCCTCTGCGATCGAAGTGAAAGCACGGCCTTCGCCGACTTCACCATCTCGCTGTGAGGTGAGGAAGAAGATGCCAAGAACCATGTCCTGTGTCGGTGTCGCAAGTGGACGACCGCTCGCTGGCGAGAGGATGTTGTTCGAGGAGAGCATCAAGATGCGCGCCTCTGCTTGTGCCTCTGCAGAGAGTGGAACGTGAACGGCCATCTGATCGCCGTCGAAGTCTGCGTTAAATGCAGTACATACGAGCGGATGGATCTGGATTGCCTTACCTTCGATCAAGAGTGGTTCGAAAGCTTGGATACCAAGTCGGTGAAGCGTTGGTGCGCGGTTAAGCAAGACAGGATGTTCAGCGATGACCTCTTCGAGGACATCCCAAACGACCGCTCGTGAACGCTCGACCATACGCTTTGCAGACTTGATGTTCTGTGCATGATTGAGATCAACAAGTCGCTTCATCACGAATGGCTTGAAGAGTTCGAGCGCCATCTGCTTTGGCAGACCGCACTGATGCAACTTCAACTGTGGGCCAGCGACGATAACCGAACGACCAGAGTAATCAACGCGCTTTCCGAGCAAGTTTTGTCGGAATCGACCTTGCTTACCCTTGAGCATGTCACTGAGTGACTTGAGCGCACGATTTCCAGGTCCAGTAACCGGACGACCACGACGACCATTATCAAAGAGCGCATCGACTGCTTCTTGAAGCATGCGCTTCTCGTTATTGACGATGATCTCCGGTGCGCCAAGATCTACCAATCGCTTCAAACGATTGTTGCGGTTGATGACGCGGCGATAAAGATCATTGAGATCTGATGTAGCAAAACGGCCACCATCAAGTTGAACCATCGGACGAAGATCCGGTGGAATAACGGGGATGCAATCAAGAACCATTGAGGTCGCTGAGTTACCGGTGCTTAGGAAGGAGTTGACCACCTTGAGGCGCTTGATGGCGCGGGTCTTCTTCTGTCCCTTGCCATTTTGGCTCAGGTCATTCAACTTATCGAATTCAGCCTGAAGGTCGAATGTCTCAAGTCTGCGTTGGATCGCCGCAGCGCCCATCGCTCCCTTGAAATACATTCCATAACGATCACGCATGGTGCGATAGAGATTCTCATCGCCCTCGAGATCTTGTACCTTCAAATTCTTGAAACGTGACCAGACCTCTTGCAATCTATCGAGTTCTTTCTGGTGACGCTCACGGATCGACTTCAACTCGCGCTCTGCAGATTCGCGGACCTTTCGGCGAGCGTCAGATTTCGCGCCCTCTTCCTCAAGTTCAGCTAAGTCAGCCTCTAACTTCTTCTGGCGAGTATCAAGATCAAGATCGCGCTTGGTTTCGATCTTCTTGAGATCAGTCGCAAGCTTCTTCTCGAGCTTTGGTAGATCCTCTTCACGAAGTTCAGTATCAACTTCAGTGATCATGTATGCAGCGAAGTAGATGACCTTCTCGAGGTCTTTCGGTGCGAGATCAAGGAGGTAGCCAAGTCGGCT